>WHTT01000031.1 GCA_009377605.1 Luteitalea sp. | reverse complement strand
TTGACCCCTTGACCCCTTGACCCCTTGACCCCTTGACCCCTTGACCCCTTGACCCTTTTTTTGAATCCTTGCCTCCCTTCCCCTGGAACCCCCCGCATTTGACACGCGTCTATACCGATGGGAGAATCACCGCGTGATCCGGCAGTTACTTCGAAGGGTTGCTCCTGCCGTCGCAGTTGCCCTGGTTGCGGTCATACCGTTGTCAGCATGGGAAAACTGTATCGGCAAGGGCTGGTCCCTGCGCGCGCAAATGGCATGCTGCGCCAGCGAGCACCATGGCTCGTCTGCTGAGGAAGCAATGAAGTGCTGCGAGACGACGCAGCCGCTTCAGGATCGTCTGATCCTGACCGAGTCGGCGTTGCTCGTTACACCGCCGGTCCTCGTTGCTCTGCCTGTGGCGGCCTTCGCCGAAATGACTGCGGCGCTGCAATGGCCCAATGCGCTTGCCTACGAGGAGCCGTTGCTTCACGTGCAAAGCGCCCCTACCTACATCCTCACCGGCTCGCTTCTGATCTAAACGCCTTCTTCGCTTTTCTTTCGCACCTGCGATAGGGGGATTCGTCCCTCTTCGCCCAAGTCGACGCCGTACGACGCGCTGCCGAGAGTGTCGGCCTGCCGCCCGTCACGATGGCGCGCGGTGGATTGAATGGCGGCGTCTTGTGGGCCTCAAAACTGGAGAGCGTAGATGGAGTATTGGAAGCCAATCAGCCGCGCGGCGGCGTCGGTCTTGACCGCCACCCTGGTAACCGCCGGGGCCGCGCAAGGCCAAGGGCCACCGCCTGCGGCGCCAGACCGCCTTGCCACAATCCAGATCGAGCTCGGCGGAGCGATATTGGATCGTCGAGCACTGATCGCCGCCGTGCTCGACCGCAACCGCGACCTCGCCGCGGCGGCTCGCGCCGTCGAGGCCGCCCGCGCCCGCATTGTGGAGGCCCGCGGGCTTCCCAATCTGACGACGAGCTACAGCTTCGCGCCCGCGTCACCGTTCGTTTCGGATACGAGATACGGGCAAGTTATCCAAGCGGGACAACACTTGCCCTGGCCGGGCACGCTTTCCCGCCGCAGCGAGCACGCGCGGTCGCTCGCGGAAGCAACCGAAGGCGACCTGGAGGCGCTGCGCCGGGAGCTCGCGCTCACCGCCTCACAACTCTACGACGACTACCAATACGTGGACCGGGAGACCGCCATCAACCGCGAACACCTCGCGCTGCTGCGGGAGTTCCAAGCGGTGGCCACCACACGTTATGCCGCCGGGCTCGCACCGCAACAGGCACCGCTGGCCGCGGAGGTGGAGACCGCGCACGTGGAGCACCGACTGGTGGTGCTCGGGACCAATCGCCAGACGCTCATTGCGCAACTCAACAGCCTGTTACACCGCTCACCGCAGGCGTCCGTGCCACGGCCCCCGAAGCAGGCGGCACCCATACCCAAAGCCCCTGCCGTTCCGAGGAGCGAGCTAATCAAGCTCGCCGTCGCCCAGCACCCAGAGATCGTCGCCGCTCGCGCCCGCGTGGCCGCTGACGAAACAGGCGTGGAGCTGGCGCGCTTGAAGGGACGGCCAGACTTCCAACCCATGGCCTCGTACAACTCGATGTGGGGGCAGGAAGCGCACCGGTGGATGGTCGGCCTGGGCCTCTCGCTCCCGATCTGGCGCGACCGCGTCCGAGCTGGAGTTGCGCGCGCTGAGGCTTCGCTAGGGGAGCAGCGTGAGCGGGTTGCCTCGCTCGAGGATCGTATCGGGGCCGACGTCAGCGCCGCGGTGGACCGCCTCGAGGAGAGCCACCACGTGATTGCCCTCTATGAAAACCGTCTGTTGCCCGCAGCGCATGACCAAACGCAGGCGGCACGCAGCGGCTTCGAGACCGGCCAGGTGGACTTCTTGGCGGTAATCGATGCCGAGCGCAAGCTACGCGACGTCGAGCTGGGGCTCGCAGCCGCGCAAGCCGATGCCCATCGACGCCTAGCGGAGCTGCAGCAGGCGCTTGGCGCGTTGCCGGGCGATCCTTGGCCATCGCCATCACCTTCGCAACCCGTACATGACGACGCCGCGGGCGCATCCGGCCCCGGGAGGCTGCCATGACGACAACACGACTCCTTCGGTTTCGGCCAAGCGGCCGCTGGACCGCACGCGGCGCGTTACTCCTGGTGGCAGCGATCGCGGCTGCTTGCTCCGGCACGCCAGGCGAGCCGGTCGAGGTTCACGCAGGCCCCTATGCGCTGACCACACATCTCAATCCTGATCCACCCAAGGAGAGCGGCGGAACACTTCACTTGCAAGTGCGGGACTCCAAGGCCGAACCAGTCACCGGTGCCGACGTCTCTGTCGGCTATTTCATGCCGGCCATGGGGGCGATGGCCGCGATGAAGGGCAACTTGGACGTCGAGGAACGAGACGACGGGGTCTATCTCGCCGCGCTCGACCTGCCGATGGAGGGGAATTGGCGCATCGACGTCGCCGTGGCGGGCACAGCCGGTCGCGGCATGGCCGCCTACGGTCTGAGGGTCGGCGGCAAAGGGTTGAAGGTGGAGGACAGCTCAGGCGCGCCCGCCGCATCCACCCAGCAGTCCCGGACGCTCCCGAAGGAGCCCTACCCGGCACCGGTCTATGAGTCCCTGAGCACGGCCTTCACCGCGTATCAGGAGGCTCGCGCCGCGCTGGCGGCTGACAAGCTCGAGGGGGTTCAGCCGCCTGCCACGCGCGCGGCACAGGCGCTCGCGGCCGCCGCATCGGGACTGACGGACCGGACGGCCGCGGCGGCCGTGGTGACCGAAGCGGAACGCACGGCGCGCTCGCTGGCGAACGCCTCGAACATCGAAGGTGCCCGCTCAGCGTTCGGCGAGCTCTCGCGCGCGCTGCTCCTCGTGGCGAGCGCCGACGAGCGCCTTACCAAGGGGCTCACGGTCTGGACCTGCACGATGACCAAGACGTTTCCGAAGTGGATCCAGCGCGAAGGGGAGAAGGAGAACCCCTACATGGGCCAGAAGATGCCCGACTGTGGTGAGCCGAGCGATTGGACGGTTGCTGCACCGACAAGCCTAGCGGAGGCGCAGGCTCATGGGCAGGCGGCACACGGCGCGAAGGGGGGAGATGACGTCGCCTATTACACGTGCTCGATGCATCCGTCAGTGAAATCTGAGAGGCCGGGCACCTGCCCAATCTGCTCGATGGACCTGGTTCCGGTGACCGAGCACGAAGCGGCCACGGCGACGATCCGCATCGACCCCGCGCGGCGTCAGGAGATCGGCGTGAGGACTGAGCGCGTCGCTCGTCAGTCGCTCTCGAGCCAGATTCGCGCGGTGGGCATGGTGGTCTATGACGAGACCCGCCTGACCGACGTGACGTTGAAGATTCCTGGCTGGATCGGCGAGCTCGAGGTTGACGAGCCGGGCCAGTACGTGCGCAAGGGGCAGACGCTCTTCACGCTCTACAGCCCCGAGCTCTACGCGACGCAAGAGGAGCTGCTCACCGCCGTGAGGAGCCAGCAAGCCGCGGCCGAGGCGGGCTCGACGCGCCGGGTGGACTATCTCGTGAACGCGGCGCGCAAACGGCTCCATCTGTGGAACCTCTCGGAATCTCAGATCGATCGGATCGCAGAGACGGGCGAGCTGCTCGAGTACCTACCCATCCCGTCGCCGGCCTCCGGCTACGTGGTGGAGAAGAACGTCGTGGCCGGGGCCGCGGTCCGGCCAGCCGAACGACTGTTTCGGATTGCCGACATCGATCGAATCTGGGTCGAGGCGGAGGTCTACGAGTCCGAGCTGCCACTGGTGGAGGTCGGGCAGCGGGCGATCGTAACGCTGCCCTACGCGCCAGGACAGGCGTTTGCGGCGAAGGTGTCGTTTATCTATCCCTTCCTGCAAGGGGAAACCCGCACAGGCAAGATCCGCGTCGCGCTGCCCAATCCGAAGCTGGTGTTGAAGCCCGATATGTATGCCAACGTGACGATCGAGCGCGACCTGGGCGATCGGCTCACCGTGCCGGAGCAGGCGATCCTCTACGCGGGCGAACGCTCCTTCGTGTTCCTCGATCTCGGTGACGGCCAGCTACGGCCCAAGCAGGTGAAGACCGGTCTGGTCGCCGATGACCGCATCGAGGTCCTCTCTGGCCTCAATCCTGGGGACGTGGTCGTGACCTCAGGCAACTTCTTGGTGGCGGCCGAGGCGCGGCTCAAGATGGCCATGGAGCAGTGGCAATGAACGTCGACGCTCGTACTACTCGTGGAGAGGGCCTCATCGCGCGGCTCATCTCCACGTCCGCCATCAACCCGTGGCTCACCTTTGTCTTCGTCGCTGCGCTGGCGGTGTGGGGCTGGTACGGGATGGTGCGCTCGCCGCTGGACGCCATTCCTGATCTCTCCGACGTGCAGGTGATCGTCTTCACCGAATGGCAGGGGCAGAGCCCCGACATCGTCGAAGACCAGATCACGTACCCGATCTCGACGGCGCTGCTGGCGGCGCCCAGAGTGCAGTTCGTGCGCGGCCAGTCGATGTTCGGGCTCTCCTTCGTCTACGCCATCTTCGAGGATGGCACCGACATGTACTGGGCGCGCTCGCGGGTGCTCGAATACCTGAACGAGGTGACCGCCCAGCTCCCGGAAGATGTCACGCCCACGCTGGGACCGGACGCCACGGGCGTTGGGTGGGTGTTCGAGTACGCGCTGGTGGATGAGAGCGGACGTCACGACCTGCAGGAGCTGCGCAGCCTGCAGGATTGGAATGTGCGCTATGCCCTCGAGGGCGTCCCGGGCGTCGCCGAGGTGGCCTCGGTTGGTGGCTTCGTGAAGGAGTACGACATCCTGATCGACCCCAACGCCCTGTTGGGTTACCGCATTCCGTTGTCGAAGGTGGTGCAAGCCGTTCGTGACTCGAACCGGGAGGTGGGTGGCCAGACCTTGGAGGTCTCCGAGCACGAGTTCATGGTGCGCGGCCGCGGCTATGTCACGTCGACGGCGGACCTGGAGGCCGTGCCTGTGGGGCTGGGGCCGGGCGGGACGCCGGTCACCGTGGGTGATCTGGCCACGGTGCGGTTGGGGCCGGCCCCGCGACGCGGCTTCGCCGAGCTGGGAGGGCGCGGCGAATCGGTCGGCGGGATCGTGGTGATGCGCTATGGCGAGAACGCGCTGCAAGTCATTGAGCGGGTCCGAGAACGCTTGGAAGAAGTGGAGCGGACGCTGCCCGAAGGCGTCGAGGTCGTCACCGCCTATGATCGGGCGCCCCTGATCGAAGCCTCGATCGAGACGCTGACCCACACGCTGATCGAAGAGATGGTCGTGGTGTCGATCGTGATCTTCCTCTTCCTGCTGCATGCGCGAAGCGCCCTGGTCATCATCGTCACGCTGCCCCTGGCGGTGCTGATGTCGTTCATCCCGATGTTCTACCAGGGCCTGACGGCCAACATCATGTCGTTGGGCGGCATCGCCGTGGCGATTGGCGCGATGGTGGACGCGGCGATCATCATCATCGAGAACGTCCACAAACGCCTCGAGGAGCGAGCCGAGGCGGCCAAGTCGGAGCCGGAGGGAGCGAATCCGTCTCACCTCGCGACGATCATTCATGCGATGCAGGAAACGGGACCGGCGATCTTTTTCTCGCTGCTGGTGATCACAGTCTCCTTCCTGCCGGTCTTCACGCTGGAAGGGGTGGAGGGCCGGCTCTTCAAGCCGCTCGCCTTCACCAAGACGTACTCGATGGCCTTTGCCGCGATCCTCTCGGTGACGCTCATCCCGGCGCTGTCCGCCTTGGTGATTCGCGGCAAGATTCGCGGCGAGGAGCACAACCCTTTGAGCCGGTGGCTGACCCGCCTCTACGGCCCGGTCGTGCGGCCCGTGGTGCGCTGGCCATGGCCGGCGATCGCCATCAGCGTCGTCCTGTTGGCGGTCTCGGTGGTGCCGTTCTCGAAGCTCGAGAGCGAGTTCATGCCGCCGCTCAACGAGGGGGCGATCCTTTATATGCCGACCGCGCCGCCCGGCATGTCGTCCGGCGAGGCGATGCAGGTGCTGCAGTCGATGGACCGCCAATTGGCGACGTTTCCGGAAGTGGTGAGCGTGTTCGGCAAGATGGGGCGGGCGCGCACGGCCACGGATCCCGCACCGATCGGCATGGTCGAGACGGTGGTCGTGCTCAAGCCGCGGGAGGAGTGGCGGCCAGGGTTGACCTGGGACGCGCTGATTGCCGAGATGGACGAGAAGCTCCGCTATCCCGGGATGCCGAACATCTGGTGGATGCCGATCCAGACGCGCACCGAAATGCTCTCGACCGGTATCCGGGCGCCACTCGGCATCAAAGTCTTCGGCGACGATCTGACGGAGATCGAGCGCGCCTCGACCGCCATCGAGCAGGTGATGGCGCAGATTCCGGGCACGCGCTCGGCGTTTGCCGACCGCGCCACCGGTGGCTTCTACTTGGACATCCAGCCAGACCGCCGTGCCGCGGCGCGCTACGGGCTCACCGTCGGCGACGTGAACGATGTCGTGATGACCGCGATCGGCGGGATGCAGATCAGCGAGACCGTGGAGGGGCGCGAACGCTACCCCGTGGCGGTGCGTTACGCCCGCGACTTCCGGGAGTCTCCCGCCAGCCTGCGCAGGGTCCTGGTGCCGACGCTCACGGGCGCACAGGTGCCGCTGGGCCAGTTGGCGAGCATGTCGTTCGCGACCGGTCCTCCGATGATTCGCTCCGAGGATGCCAGGTTGGTCAGCTATGTGTTCGTGGATCCGGGCGACCAGGCGATCGCGGCGTACGTGGAGCGCGCGCGACAGGTCGTGGCCGAGCAGGTCGATCTGCCGGCGGGCGTGCGCATCGAATGGGCCGGCCAGTTCACGTACTTCGAGCGGGCCAAGGCAAAGCTCACGGTGGTGCTGCCGGTAACGCTCCTCATTATCGTGTTCTTGCTGTACTTCAGCACCAAGTCGCTGACCGAGGTCGGGATCATCCTGCTCGCGATCCCCTTCTCGCTCATCGGTGCGGTGTGGCTGCTCTGGGCGCTGGATTACAACCTGAGCGTCGCGGTCTGGGTGGGCCTGATCGCCCTGGCGGGCATCGACGCCGAGACCGGCGTCGTGATGCTCCTCTATTTGAACCTGGCACGGGAGCGCCGCGAGCGAGAGGGACGCCTACGCTCGTTCGCGGATCTGACCGACGCGATCGTCGAGGGCGCCGCGCAGCGCATCCGGCCGAAGTTCATGACCGTGATGGTCCTGCTCTTGGGGCTCATGCCGCTCATGTGGTCCACTGGCACCGGCGCCGATGTGATGAAGCGCATCGCCGCGCCGATGGTTGGCGGCATCGTCAGCTCGTTCGTGCTGCAGCTCACCGTCTATCCGGCCATCTACGCCATCTGGAAGAGGCGACGCCTGCAGGGGGCCGAGTCAGGAGAGGAGGCGACCTCGTGAAGGAGATCAACATTCGGCAGGGAAGGGATCTATGACGGGAGACTTGTCCGGTCTGGCGCGTTCGGCGAACGCGCCCTACCATGGTGGCGGTAGGGATGCCTCGCCGAGGCGTCCTCTTACTCAACGACGGAGCATGACAAGGAGCCGATGACATGACACACCACGCACGCAAAACGGCCACGGTCCTCGGCGTCCTTGCGACCGTGGCTCTCTTCTCGGCTTGTAGCCGAGCGGCTGAGCCGAAAGAGGCAGGCGATCAGGCCGCGCTCGAGCGCGTGGAGCTCGAGCGGGTCTGCATGGTCAACGATACCGCCTTCGAGCGCGATCAGATCCCGGTGAAGGTAAACAACACGACGTACTACGGCTGTTGCCAGATGTGCGAAGAACGCCTCAAGACGGACCAAGCCGTTCGCCTTGCCGTCGACCCGGTCACCGGCGACTGGGTGGACAAGGCGGGCGCGGTTGTTGCCGCCCGCCCCGACCAATCCGTCCTCTACTTCAGCAGCGAGGAGACCCTTGAACGCTATAGAAAGGGCGAGCGACACGACGGTGGTGAATGAGGCTGGACGTGACGTGACTGGCCGATAGCTGATTTCATGAGCACAAGGAGGAAAAGATGACGAGTTTTCGATTCACGACCATTGTGGCGGCGTTCGTGCTCTCGGCGATGTCGTTGCCGGCCGCGCAAGAGGGCACTACGGCCGCGCAGGCATTCGAGCACTACGAGGCGGTGCGGACCGCCCTGGCCGGCGACACGCTGAAAGAAGTCGATACTCACGCGAAGGCCTTGACGCCCTTGGCAGAGGAGCTCGCCGGTCCTGCGGCTCGAAAGGCGGGCGAGCAGCTCGCGAGCGCAAAGGATATCGAGGCAGCGCGCCTCCAGTTCGGCACCCTCTCGGAGGCGCTTGTCCCAAAGTTCATGGAGGCCGATCTTCCAGGAGTGAAAGGCTTCATGTGTGAGATGAAGAAGAAGCCGTGGGTGCAGCAGGGCGAGAAGGTGGAGAACCCGTATTACGGGAAGTCCATGGCCACGTGCGGGACACCGATGAAGGCAGCGAAGTAGCCGGCCGAATACAGCCGCGACGTCCGTTGCTGCGCACAGGGGTCGTCCATGATTGAGATTGCCGGACAGGACACTAGCTAGAATCCGGTGCCGTATCTCTCGCGATCTTGCTGGTCGCGATTGCGTTGTGGGGCCGTCGTCGAGGAGTGCGCTATGCTTAACAGCGGAGTGCAACGGCCAAGGAGGATGACGATGACGACGCGAACCTGGACCGTGGGTTCAATCACGATCGCGGGGGTTCTTGGCGCGTTTCTGGCGCTCTCGTCTGCGATGCAGACCGGATCCACGGCGTTCTGCCAGCGCTGCGGCGACGGCTTCTGCGCGCCCTCGTGCGAGAACGCCCAAACCTGCCCGATCGACTGCGCGCCGGTCGAGCGATAACCTGAGTTTCGATCGATTCGAGGTGGACCCTTCGCCGAGGGACGCCCGCCGAACCGACGGGCGTCCCTCGGCTCATGTGGGACACCAATTGAGACTATGACATACACCATTGAAGTGCTTCTGCGCGGCGAGACGACCGCGTTGGCTGAAACCGCGACGCTCGCCGGTACCCAACCGGAAGCGTGGACCGAGGCGGATGCGGCCGCGATGGTCCGCACGATGCTGCTGGCCATCGACCGCGCGCAGAATCCAGATCGCGTCGAGGAGCCGCCGATTACGCTGCGCGGTTTCAACTGGGTCGTGACGCCGCACGATGGTGGCATGCTGATCGCGATCGAGACGCACAGTGCAGCTGTCGTAGCCGGGCCGTTCGAGATCGCACAGGCCGAGCTCGAGCGTCTGCTCACCCGTGCGATGTCGCGCGATCAGCCATCTCCCACCGTGCACTGATTCGCACGCGCTATGGCTCCCTCACCCAAGATGCGCAACCTGACGGCGTGTGCCTCTACTCGATTCGGAGCAACTCCTTCGGATCGATGCGGGCGGCGCGGCGCGCCGGGAGCCAGTTCGCCGCGAGCGCAGTTGGAATCAACAGCGCAACGCCCGCTGCCATGATCGCAGCATCGTGGGGGGAGACGCCGAACAGCAGATCTGCGAGCAGCCGGGCACAACCGATTGCCGCGGCAACGCCCAGAACCGTTCCCACGACGACCGGCCCCAGGCTGCTGCCGAGAAGCGTCCGAGTGATGTCGCGCGCGCGTGCGCCAAGTGCCAGCCGAATGCCGATCTCACGCGTGCGCTGCGTGACGAAGTACGACGCGACGCCGTAGATCCCGCCGAGGGCGAGCAGGAGTGCTAACGTCGCGAAGGCAACCAAGAGAACCGAGTACGACTGTCGTTCAACCAGCGATTGGTTGAGCGCTTCCTCCATCGTTCGTACCTGAAAGGGCGCGAGATCGGTGTCCAGCTCTCTCACGGCCCTGCGCGCACTCTCGGCGATCGACGTGGGGTTACCCGCCGTTCGAAGCACAACCGTGAGATTGGTGGCTGGGTTCATCGGCAGGGGAGCGTAGAGACCGGGGCGCATCGGTTCCTCGAGACCGTAGTGCTTGACGTCATGTGCGACGCCGACCACGGTGAGCCACGGATCTTCCTCGTCTCCGCTTCGCAATCGGCGTCCCACGGGATCGGAGACGTTGGGAAAGAATGTCTTTGCGAGCGTTTCGTTCACGACCACCCCGCGCGGCCTCCCGTCGCGTGCGTCGCGCTCGTCGAAGAACCGTCCTGATTTGAGCCGGATGCCCATCGCCTGGAAATAGCTGGCGCTGGCGAGTCGGATCAGCACGACCGGGTTCTGCTCGCCCGGCCGGCGTGGCGGCTGGCCCTCTGCGTCCAGTAGGACGCCCCAGTGACAGCCCAGCGGCGCGCAGGTGACGAGACCTGCCATCTGAACTCCGGGCAGACGTTCCAGACGACTGCTGAGACGCTCCCAGAACGCAAGACGCTTGGCATCATCGGGATACGAGGCCTCGGGCAGATCGAGCCCAAACGTGAGGATCCGTTCCGTCCGAAACCCCGGGTCGACATTCCGGACCTGTGCGTACGCGCGGAGGAGCAGCCCGCCGCAGATGATCAACACGGAGGCCAGGGCGAACTCGGCACCGACGAGCCACGAGAGTGTGCGACGGCCACCGGGCGCAGTCGTCGAGCCTCCGCCGGCATCACGCATAGCGGCCCACAAGTTGCCACGGATGGCATGCAGGGCAGGCGCACACCCGAACAGCAGCGTCGTCAGGCCACTAAGGGCAACCGCGAAGAGGACGATGCGCCAATCGAGCTCGAAGGTCGTCCAGCGCGGCACTTGGTCGCCCGCCGCGGCAAGCAGCCCACGAAGTGCCCAGAAGCCGAGGGCCAGGCCGAGCGCGCCACCCACGATGGCGAGCACCAGATTCTCGACGAAGAGCTGCTGGAGCAGCCGGGCGCGGCCGGCACCGACAGCCAGGCGGAGACCCATTTCCCGGCGTCTCGCGAGCGCGCGAGCCAGCATGACGCTCGCGACGTTCGCGCAGGCGACAAGCAGCAGCAACGCTACCGCCACGCCGAGCGTCGAGGCCATCGTGCGGAAGCTCCCGGAGAGCTCTTCACGCAGCGGCTTGATGTACGGCGATACGATTCGTTCGCGGTCGCGGGTCTCCCAGATAGGCTCGTGCGCGCGGAGCAAATCCCGCTGGGCAGCTT
The DNA here is from genome assembly GCA_009377605.1 of Luteitalea sp. Classification (NCBI taxonomy): domain Bacteria; kingdom Pseudomonadati; phylum Acidobacteriota; class Vicinamibacteria; order Vicinamibacterales; family Vicinamibacteraceae; genus Luteitalea; species Luteitalea sp. The sequence continues at coordinate 58,190 of WHTT01000031.1, read as the reverse complement.
CCATGCTGGCGCCAGGCGAGAGGCGCCCGATGCCGCCGCCGGAGTAGCTCTGTCCCTGCTGATTGGGGTCGCCCTGAAGTGGGACCCAGAGCCGCGATTCTTGCCACTCGCCCTCGGGTGGAAGCACACCGACAATCGTGTGTGGGACGCTGTCGAGGCGGAGCCGTTTGCCCAGAACGCCGGGGGCGCCGTCGAAGCGCTCCTGCCATAAGGCGTAGCCAATCAACACAACGGCTGGGCCGTTTGGGCGATCTTCGTCAGGGGTGAAGAGGCGGCCAATGACTGGTCGGACCCGCAGCACGTCCGCGAAGTCCCATGTGACGCGGCTTCCGGTAATTCGCTCGGCACGAGTCCCGGTTGCCATGTTGAAGCTGTCGCCCTTTGATAACGCGATGCCTTCGAAGAGCTTGACCGACTGCCGCCACTGGTGAAAGTCCGGGTAGTTGATTCCAACGTGCTCGTCGAGGTTCCAGCGCGGGGCCTTCGAGTTCACGTACACGAGTCTGTCCGGCTCCGAGAAGGGGAACGGTCGGAGGAACAAACCGTTGATCAGGCTGAAGACGACCACGTTGGCGCCGATGCCCAGCGACAGCATGGCGATGACCAGGGACGTCGACAGCTTCTGACGCGTGAACGATCGCAGTGCGTAGCGGAGGTTCGTGCTCAGCATCATCCCTCGTCCGCTCATCCGAGGTTGGACGAGCGTTGAGTGGGCCCGGGAGGGTCCGGGCGTCCGCGTGCGCAAGACGTCCACGACGGCGCATAGCCACACCGCGAGCGCTGCGGAGCGTCCCCCCCGCCCACGCGCTTCGACCAGCATCTCGGCGAAGAGCTCCTCCATCTCGGGGCTGTGCCTCTGCCGGAGGAGACGAGGCGTCAATCGCAGGAGCCGCCGATAAGCGCGGCGTGCACGGTCGACGTTGGTACGTGCACTCATGACGCGGCTCCTGGCCGTGGCTTCAGACGCGAGCGCGCCATGCGCACCAAGCCCTCGAGCAGCTCCGTCTCCGCTGCCAGCAGCGCGCGCCCGCGCTTTGTGATGCGATAGATGCGCTTCCGCTCGCTCTCGTCTGCCGGGCGGTGTCTCGGATTGTCCAGCTCCTCGATCCAGCCGCGCGCCCGCAGCTCCTCGAGCGAGCCGTAGAGGGTCGCCGGCCACAGCCGGACGCGATCATCGCTCAGCGCTCGAACCTCGCGAGCGATGGCCAAACCATGACGATCGCCCTCGGCGAGCGACAGCAGGATGTAATAGTGGCGGGTCTTCAACCGCACGTGCGACTGCTGCCCATCGTGACGTCTGCGCATGTAAGCGAAATTATACTGATTGATATAATACCGAGCAAGAGCAAATGTCTAGAGGGGGTGCTCACGAGTGGCAGCGACTCGCCGCCCCGCGCTAAGATGAGCCCTGGCGAGGAGGAACGATGACGGTCGCACCAGCCATTGCCTCGGTCGTGTACGTCGTCCCGCCGGCGCGCGCGACACTACTGCTGGCGCTACTCTTGAGCGTCGCGTGGAGCTTTCCGGTTGCCGCTCAGCAGACCTCACCCCGTCCAACCATTGGCCCGGAGGCGGCGCTTCAGCAGCAAGAGCACGAGATCGCCGCCGAGCTCGACGAGGTGAAGCGGGAGGCCGAGGCGCTGAGCGAGGCGCTCAAAGCGTTGGAACGGCCGCAAGCCGCGCCCGGTCAGTGAGCAGGGGACAGGGAGAGTCCGATCTGGGGCGCGTGCCTCGTGGCTGGGTTTCCCACCGTAGAATACCCTGTGCGGGGCCGAGATCGCTGCGAAGGGCCGGGATGGCGGAATTGGCAGACGCTGGGGACTTAAAATCCCTTGGGCTTCACGGCCCGTGTGGGTTCGAGACCCACTCCCGGCACTGAATAATAAGGGATGATCCTCCCAGAGTGCGAGGGCAGCGACTTCGCCTGGATCGAGCTTGGCACCGGATGACCGGGCGAGCAGCCGCTGAACAGCCGCGGGATCGGGGTCCTCAGCGTGGAGGCACGCCGGCGCACGCTCGCGCCATCCGTGGCGGCGACGCGAAGTCTCGGCCGCTACGATCGAGGGCACCAAGACGGCGGTGAATCCCGCAAGAATGTCGAGAACGTCGAGCTCGTCGAGATGGATGAGGGGACCAGCGTCCGCGATCGCGGCGAGCGGCAGATCACCGGCCGGCATGCTGCCGGCTCCACTCGATCTCCTGGCGGACGTACTCCTGCCAGGCCTCCAGCGGATGCCGATCCAGGTAGTAGCGGACCGCGAGGCCGGCGCCACGAGCGCGTACACATCTCCTCCTCGGTCGGCTCGGCGGCAGCGTGAAAACGTATCCCGTCGTCGCCATCCTGGGCGAGGACGCGATCGACCATCAGCGCCACTCCAGGCACTTTAGAATCAATCACTTACGCCGATAAGTGAAGCATGAAGAGAATCAGCCGCCAGGCTCATGGATCCATGCAGGCTCGTCAGATGAGTGGTGCCGGCTATCAGGACCGTAGGGAGCGGAACGCGGCCGGCAACCCGAGGACGCAGAGCCGATGTGCCATCACGAGTCGCCAGCCGGTCCAGCGTCAAGGATTTTTCGTCGACATAATCCCCAGACTGCTATGCTGATCGAGGACTATGGGTCTCACCGTGCTAGCCCTTGACGTGGCCAACCCTGCCGATCCAGCGACACGTGAATCCGTCGAGTTTCTGGTCGATTCAGGGGCTGTGTATTCGTTCGTGCCGCGCGCGGTGCTCGATCGACTCGGCATCGTCGCTCACGGTCGACAGCGCTTTCGGCTCGCCGACGGTTCAGGTATCGAGCGGGATCGCGGGGACGCGCTGTTCTTCTACAAGGGACAGCGCGGCGCAGCGCCGGTCATCTTCGCTGAGTCCGACGACGCAACGCTTCTCGGAGCTGTCACGCTCGAGTCGCTGGGATTCGTGCTCGATGCCGTCCGCCGCGACTTGCTCCCGTTACCCATGGTGGTCGCCGGATCTGTGGGGACCCGCCACCCCTGATGGTGGACGTCTCGTGCGCCTTGCGTTGATCGGTCGTGCACGAGCGGGAGACAAGCCAGACTCCAATGACAAGCGACGCGTGCACCCGGGCCAGGGCTGCCGCTTCGGATCCGATGCTCGGCGATGCGGATCAGCGTCTCGAGCCGGCTGCCGAGACGCTCAAGGAGCGTTGTGGCGGGACGGTCGCACTGGGTTGCAAGTCGGCGTCAGTGCCGCTCACGCTGCCGAGCGCGGACGCGTGGTGATGCCGAGGTGCACGCGTTCGACGCGTTGCAAACAGACGATTACGTCAAACAGATTCCGTGCTCGAGGATTTCCCTGCGGGCCCAGCATCCGCATCAGGCTCTTCGGCGACTTGTGCAGCGTCGCACTCAGGTCCTCGAAGCCAACCGTGGCGTTGATGTAGTCGCGTAGGATCGTCTTCCCGGTCTCGAGATCCCCCGTGACGAGGCACTCAATACCTTCGCGGAGCAGCTCGCGCCGGTAGGCTGGATCCCGTTGCATCCGTGCTTGGACGGTGTCTTTAAAGGCTCGTGTGAGAGGCATCGTCATCGCTCCCTGGTCTTACGCCGTTTGTAGTCTTGCTATCGCTTCTGCGCTGCTGCAATATCCCGGGCCTGCTGCTTCTTCGTGCCACCACCGACGAGGATCACCGATGGTGCCATATGCGTTACCATTGACCAAGCCTTTGTTGAGCGCTCACAGCGAACGGTTTCCCCGAACCGCCAGCCCCTTGCATGGATCGCGGCTGATCCCACATTCTGGCAATCGTACCCGCCAGCGATTTCCAGGTAACCCTCGATGCCGTTGGTCGTGAGCCATCTCGTCGGGAGGCCTCGGTCATCGCGGCATGTCTGGACAGACAAACGGGACCCGTGCCGCGCTATAGGTTTCCTCCTTGGTTTCTCCGACCAGCTGCAGTCGCAATACCAACCGTTTGTCGGTGATCTCAGCGACCTCGGCTTGGATCGCCGCCGTATCTTCCTGCCATTCGATTCGGCGCTCATCGACTGACCGCCACTCGGCGAGGCGATAGGTCTCCCAGCACGAATCCATCAGGAGAGTACCGTTGGGAAGAAAGATGCGAAGCGCTCCCGGCGCCGCTGCCGCGTCCGTCGACATCCAGACCTTTCCCACGAACGGCGGTTGCTCCTGTTCAAAAGCGACCTCTGCCTGTGGTGGCGGGGTGTCCGACGTCCGGTCGCTGCACGCAGACAGGAGTAAGCAAGCGACGATCGCTACCTTCTTGCGCATACGTCTCTATTTCACCTGGAGCACAGACAGGATGTTGCCAGAGGGATCCTTGAACCAGGCGATGTACGGCGTCCCACGGCGCGCAATGCCCTTCGCGTCCTGGTCGAACCCATCGTACCTCTCGAAGCGCACGCCCCGCGCGGCCAGCTCGTCAACCGCCCTGTCGACGTCGTCAACGGGGAAGTTCAGGATGGTGTAGGTCGCCGGTGTGAAGTCCGGCTTGGGGTAGACCAGCGTGTCCCGGCTGCCAGCGATGTGCAGCGTGAGCAGGCCATGCTCCTCGGACACACGCAGACCGAGTGTCTTCGCATAGAAGTCCCGCGCTTTCTGGAGGTCGTCGACGGCGAAGCCACTGAATGCCTTGGTGTTCTCGAACATGATTCCCTCCTTCGTCAGCAATGAAGTGCACGGTCACGACCCGCGCCTCCGGTGGCCTCCTCGTGCTCATCGTGACGGGCGCGACTCGTGCGTTGACGATGCCTCGAGCATGACGCCCTCCGTTCGAGGAGTGCTAAGATCCACGGTTCACGGTGATGCTAGACTACACCACTCTGCGCGGACTTCTTCCGGCGCTTGCTTCGCGTTGCTGGCCGTCGAGACCAACGCCACGCCCTGCCATGGACAACGGTGCGAGAAGCCGAACATCATCTTCCATGAGAATTCTCCTCACATTCCTGACAGTGTGCCTCTGGAGCCTTCCCGGCGGGAGCTCGGCCCAGAGCGACGAGCGACCACCCGACATTGTCATCTTCCTGACCGACGATCACAGCCAGCTGGACGCCACACCGTACGGCTCGAAGGAGTTTCGTACGCCGAACATGCAGCGCGTGGCCGACGCCGGATTGATGTTCACGCGCGCGTTCGTGGCGTCGCCGAGTTGCGCTCCGAGCCGTGCGGCCCTACTCACAGGGCTGATGCCGGCGCGTAATGGGGCCGAGCCGAACCACGCGAAGCCGCGTGCGGAATTGAGGAAGTGGCCCTCATATTTTCAGGAGCTCGGCTACGAGGTTGTCGCGTTTGGAAAGGTCTCTCACTACAAGCACACTGCTGATTACGGCTTCGATTATTTCGCGCACGATACGTTTCACGATCACGAGGCCATTCCGGCAGCGATCGAGTTCCTGAAGAAGCGAGATCGGAACAACGCCAAGCCGCTGTGTCTCTTCGTCGGGAGCAACTGGCCACACGTGCCATGGCCGGAAGATCCACAAGGCGACGACGCCGACACGCTGACACTTCCTGCCGGTTCCGTCGATACGCCCGCGACACGCAAGTGGCGTGCTCGTTACGCGGCTGCTGTGACGAACGCCGACAACCAGCTTGGGTTGATCCTCGCCGCCGTCCGGGAGCATCTCGGTGAGCGAACGCTCTTTCTCTTCAGCAGCGATCACGGAGCGCAGTGGCCGTTTGCCAAGTGGAATTGCTACGACGCTGGCATTCGTGTTCCTTTGATGATCTCGTGGCCGGGTGTGGTGAAGCCGGGCACACGCACGGATGCCATGGTGAGCTGGCTGGATTTTCTGCCCACGTTGTTGGAGGCAGCCGGCGGCAAGGCCCCCCAAGAGATCGATGGTCGTTCTTTCCTTTCGGTGTTGCGTGGCGAGCGCATGACGCACCGTGACCGCATCTTCGCGACACACAGCGGCGATGGTCGTTGGAATGTCTACCCGATTCGCAGTATTCGGACAGCGGACTGGAAGTATCTCTGGAATCTCCATCCGGAGTTCGCCTTCACGACGCACATTGATCTTCCGGGAGAGCTCGGACAACGCCCCTATTGGTCGACGTGGGAAACGGCAGCGAAGACCGATGAAGGGGCGGCGGCGATTGTGAAGCGATATCATGCTCGCCCCGAGGAGGAGCTCTACGACCTGCGGGCCGATCCCCACGAGCAGCAAAACCTCGCTGGTGATCCGCAGCATGCCACCCAGCGCAAGAAGATGCGCGCCGAGCTAGAGCAGTGGATGCAGCAGCAAGGCGACCGCCGCACTGTCTTCAATGAGCCGCGCCTGCTCAGTGATCAATCGAGCTACGGTCCGAATGCGCCGTCCGGCGATGCGCAGAAAGGCAGCCCAAAGAAGCCGCAAGAGTAAGACGACGCCACGCGCTCCGCGACCCTCGATAGGCTCGTGTGTTCGAGCTGCCACGTACCTGAACGTCGGACTCGCCCAGCCGGCCGTCTCACTGATCGCGCGTGACGAACTCACGCGCGACGACTCTCGACAGCGCCCGCCGAACCTTCTTGGGAACGCGCCACCGCTGCACGCGCCGCGAGAAGCTGATGCTCATGGGACCACCTGCGCTGGTCTGTCTGGTGGCAACGAGCTCGGAACGGTGCCAGCGTCCCGACGCGTTTCGATAGTGGATGTGAATCGTTGCCCCAACGGTAAGGGCGCTCGTCAAGAGGAACCGTGCCTGCGCGCCCGCCGCGATGCCGCTGATCTGCTCGAGCTCGTTCGGGAACCCCTTCCCGGTGGCGACGACATTGAGCGCAACACCCTTTCCACAGTTCGCCAAGATGAGGTGATCTTGAGCCACGTGGCCGACGACGACGGGCGTCTCGGCTGCATCCCAGAGGCGCCACGCTCGCCATGCGAAAACCATCACCACGACACAGGTGACGAGCAGCAGGACAAACGTCGGCAGATCCGTCGGCGGCCACCAATCGCGATAGAGCGTAGCCATTCCGCCCCTTTCTCAGCAGTATTCGCCATCCCAGCTGTGCGGTGGGCCCATTCCAACCGACACAACCTGAAGCGTGCCAGAATAGCTGGCGCTATCGGTCGCACGAGGGAGCATAGCGCAGGCGGACTGGAGCAGCATGCCGCAAATTGCTGGGACCCACGTCACGGAATGGAACGACGGTGAGCCGCGCCGGCTCGCTGATGCACTGGTCGTGGAAGCCCCGCTGGAGGTGCGCGTCAACGGAACGCCAATGGTGGTGACGATGCGTACGCCGGGGCACGATGCGGAGCTGGCTGTGGGATGGTTGCTCACCGAGGGCCTCATCGAGGAGCGAGGCGCGTTGGCGCACATTGCCGCCGCACCGGAGGCCTCGGATGACGTGGTCGAGGTGACCTTGCGTGAAGGCGTGGCGTTCGATCCGCAAGCGAGGGTCCGCCGCGTCATCGCGACGTCGAGCTGCGGTCTATGCGGCGTGGCGGAGCGCGGGGCGGTCCGGGTGCCGGGGCTCCTGCCGGCGACCTCCGCGCTTCGGATCGAGCCAAATGTGTTGTGCAGGCTGCCAGACGTGCTGCGCGGTGCGCAAACGATCTTCGCGCGAACCGGCGGTCTCCACGCTGCGGCGCTCTTCGACGCCAATGGCACGCTCCAGGTCATTCGTGAGGACGTCGGTCGTCACAATGCGGTCGACAAGGTCGTGGGCTGGGCCGTCGTGGAGGGCCGCGTGCCGCTGACGAGCGCCGTCCTGTTGGTGAGTGGAAGAGGCGGCTTCGAAATCGTGCAGAAGGCGTGCGCGGCCGGGGTGCCTATCGTGGCGTCCGTGTCAGCGCCGTCGAGTCTGGCGGTTGCGCTGGCCCGCGAGCTGAACGTCACGCTCATCGGGTTTCTTCGTGGCCGACGGTTCCTCGTCTACGCGGGGGCTCAGCGGCTCGGGCTCGCGGAGCCGTAGCGCCTGCCTACGACACAGGCGTGCTCAGAGCGACTTGCTCTCGTCCTCCCTGTCGAACAGCACACTGCGAAGCTCCGCCACGCTGCGCGGCGCCCACGCCGACCGAAAATCGCGCGCAAGAATTCTGCGAATTGCAGAGATCCTCGCGCCATGGACCATTCTGAGGAACCGCCCGACCTCGCGATTGAATCGCGCGCGCTCCTCGTCGGAGGCATCGGCCCTGTAAGCGGCAATCGCTTCATGGGCCGAGCCGTGCTCGATGCCGAAGTCTTCGTGCAGATAGCCCTGCAACACCTGGGTGAGCTCTGGAAACACCGCAACGAGGACCGGCTTGGCACGCCGCCGCTTACCCTGTGTGCGAGCTTTGCGCGACCTCATCACGGCACCTCGGGATAGGCGGTTAACACGAAGAATTGGTCCAGCTGCTCATCCCATCTCAGGACGATTCTGGCGGCCCAGCAAGTCTTCGGGCGGCGCGAGCCACGCCGGAGCGAGCGGCCAATCGGCTCGTCTCGATTGCCACGAAAGTGAACGACAAGGTTCGGACGTCGTCCGCTTCTCCGCGACCAGCGCTGGATCTGTGCGCGCGACGTTTCCAGGGCGTCGGCGACCACACGCTCTGCAGTCTCGCGGTCCATGAACGTCGAGGCAGCTGAGATGTCCTCAGCCGCAAGTCTTGCACGCAGGTCTCGGTCGCCGAGACCGACATGACGTGCGAGCGTGTGGCCGCCGTGTGCCTCGTCCCAGGCGAGGTCGCGGCGCGGCGTGCCAGCCACGGGTTCTTCTTGCGAGCGAGTGTCTGGGCGGGAAGAAGCAGCCTGTCGGATAGGAGCGTCGTGCGCCGCGGCAGCGCGAGCGTTGGCAGCACCTGAAGGGCTCGCGCTCTCTGGAAGCGACCCCAGTTGACACGCCGCACACAGAATCGACAGCGCAGCTGCTACGGCCAGACGATGAGGGATTACCCTGAGCACTGGCCTGCGGTCGTTTCGAAGAGAAGCTTCCCTGCAGTTGGATCGATGATCTCGTACTGTTCCTTCCCCCACGTGGACCATTGCACCACCCAGAGCGGTTTGGCGTTCAGCCGTAGCACTGCCAGCGGGTGCATGATGGCCACCGAGTGATAGTCGCAGGCCGTGACATTGCCTCCCATGCGAGCAGCGAGGACCTTACCGCCCTTGTCGACGCGAACCCAGCCATGGACGAACGACACGATATCGCAATCCGCATCTCTATCACCCGGTTTGCGCTTGTATCGCTTCGTCGCTTCGACGTAGTACGCGCGGCCACCCTGCGTACTGCCAGTAAGTGCGCCGTAGACGGCCTCCAGCGTAGCCGATGTTCGTTCACGCGCCTCTTTCGCCAGGGGATGACGCCAGCCGGACCTCTCCGCGCGCTCGATCGCTTCCTGCTCGTGCTTGGTGATGGTGCTCGCGAGCTCTCGGCCAAGGCGCTGCCACACCGGGTGTTCGCTCGTGAGGATGTCAATGGGCTCGATGGTCGCAGTGCCCGTCCACGCGAGGCCATCCTTGGGGTAGGGCTGCACGTCTGGCGGCGGCGGCGGTTCCGCCGTCTGATAGTCCGTGAGGAGCGCCGTTTGCTGCTGGCATTGGACCGGCACCCAAATCGGACTCTTGACTTCGAGGGAGTGAGTCTCGCCCTCGAGCGGTTGAAAGCGCCACTCGATCTGTGGACGCTTGTCCGGCCACCAGCCCGATGGCACGGCGTCGAGCGCAGCCGGGACATCCGTGTGCCGTTCCGGGGTTGGCCAATGTCGCTCGAACTTCGTCCCCGTGAACGTGACGAACGGCACGAGGACTCCGTCACGCCGCACGACCGCCAAGGTGAAAGCGGAGGACTGAACAAAGACAGGGACAGCCGTGACGACCAGCCCCAGCATGAGAGCGAACGACGCCAGGCGTCGGCGCATAGCGGGATTATACGTGAAGCCCGCCGGCCATTGTCGCCTCTCACCAAGACATCCGCTTTCCGAGCTCCACTGTCTGCGCTTGCTGGTACGTCTGGCAGACGCTATGCTCATCATGTCCTCCTCGCACAGGCCAGGTCACCGAGGTCAGCATGCGCATCCTGCTCCTGTCGATGCCAGACTCGTTCGAGCACACGCCGGTCGTCGCGGTTCGCATCCCGAACGGCGCGCTGGCGTCGCTCGCCGGGAACGTGGACCCGCACCACGACGTGGCGATTGCAGACCTGATCCTCGCCCACGGTCGCGTGCGCGAGACGGTCACGCGGTTGGTGCTGGAGCACCAGCCGGAGCTCATCGGCCTTTCGGTGATGACGTTTCAGCGCCGCACGGCCCTGCAGATCGCTCGGCTCGTTCGGAGGCTCGTGCCGGACGCTCGCATCGTGGTCGGCGGCTACGATCCCAGCCTCGCCTGGGAGGCGTACGAGGACCCAGCGCTCGGCATCGACTTCGTCGTCCGCGGAGAGGGGGAGCTGACGTTCTGCGCCCTCGTTCGTGCGCTGGAGGGGCACGATCGATTCGACGACATTGCGGGGCTTTCATGGCGTGACGGCCAGACGTTCCGGCACAATCCCGACCGGCACGTGTCACGCCTGGAGGCCGAGGCCATCAAGCCGGCGAAGCGCGCGGCACGGGTGCTGTCTGGCTACACGTTCATGGGACGGGGCATCGACGTCATCGAGACCTCGCGCGGCTGTACGTACGACTGCAGCTTCTGCGCCATCATCGAGATGCGCGGCCGCAACTTCCACAAGCTCCCCATCGCACGCGTGCTGGAGGACGTTCGAGATGCGCGAGCACACGGAGGCGAGGTCCTATTTCTTGTCGATGACAACATCACGCTCGACGTCCATCGGTTCACGGCGCTCTGCGAGGCAATCATCGACGCTGGCTTGAACGACGGCGAGCTCATCGTGCAGGCCATGACGTCGGCCATCGCACAGCACGGCGCGCGACTCGCCCCTCTGATGAAGCGCGCCGGATTCCGATACGTATTCCTCGGGATCGAGAACATCCTCGATGAGGACCTGGGATTCCTGAAGGCACGTGCGAAGAACGCGGCGAGAGATCAGGGAAAGGTTGTCGGTAATGCCACGCTCGCGGCCATCGATCATCTCCATCGCAACGGCATGTACGTCGTCGGCGGCCTGATCGTCGGCAATCCCGATGACACTGTGTCATCGATTCTCACCAATCTGGAGTTCGCGCGACGGTATGTCGACTGGCCGTACATTCAGCACCCGACACCGTATCCGAGAACACCCATGTCCATGGACTTCCGCGAGCGGGGCCTCATCGTCAATGAGCGGCTCGAGGAGTGGGATGGGACGACGGCCGTCGTCAGAACCGCCCACGTGGCCGCGGAGGAGGTGGAGTTCCTGCGGTGGCGCGCGGAGCGGTGGATGAAGGTGCGGCACCTGCCGCGCGCCATGGCTCACTATCCGTGGTTCGCGCTTCGCCACTGGCGTGGGATGTTTGCCCACACCTTTCGCGGATCCACGTGGCGCTCCCTCGTCGGCCTCGAAGACGCCCGCACGGTCTTCCGCCGCTACCAGGCGATCCGGGCCCGCGAGCGCGACTACTTGCGTGACAGCAATTCTGCATACAATAGGGGCGCGGGTCCGGCTCTTGGAACCGAGAGCGGACGATTATCGGACGCATCGGGTTAATCGGCATCGCCGGCCCGAGATCTTGACGCCACTGACCATGACTATCGATTCGTTGGAGCGGGCGCGACGTGCGCTCACCCGTGTGCCGCCCTCTTATCCACTGAATGACGCCGTCGTTTCCGACGTGGCTGGCGCGATTCGCGATGCGGTCCGCGCCGGATTGCTCGAAGCGGTGGCCGCCGTGAACGGTCGCACCTACGAGGGGGTGCCCCTGACCGAGGCGACGCAGCGTCGGCTGGAGGCGCAACAGATCGCCCAACGACTGGAGAAGTTCGCGAGAGAGTTCAGGTAAGCGGTCGGCGCGGGCCCCGGGGAGGCGGGCGCGCGTGACAAGCGGCGCATGCATCTACCAGCCCCACTCGATCCTCCTCGGGCGCGCTCCCGCGGCTGCGCGGACGGTGCGCTCGTCCAGCTCAAGGTCGAGGTGCTCGAGAGCTACAAGACGCGGCCGCCCGACGAGGAGACGCAAATGCGCTGGTCACGTTCATCTTCGTGGCGTTCGCGGTCTTCCTGGTGGTGCGCGCGATGAACCGATTGCGCCGAGAAGAGGCCGCAGCCGAGCCGACCACGAAGCCCTGCACGTTCTGCGCAACGGACGTTCCCATCGCGGCTACTCGTTGCCCGCACTGCACGTCGCAGCTCGGATAACCATCGGTAAGTCGACTCCGCGCTCGCGCGCCGTTTGAATGGCCAGCTCGTAGCCGGCGTCGGCGTGACGCATGACGCCAGTCCCCGGATCCGCTGTGAGCACTCGCTGGAGTCTCCGCGCTGCCGCGTCGGTGCCATCTGCCACGATGACCATGCCGGCATGGACCGAGTACCCAATCCCGACGCCCCCGCCATGGTGAATCGAGACCCAGGTCGCACCGCACGCCGTGTTGAGGAGAGCGTTGAGCAATGGCCAGTCGGCGATGGCGTCGGAGCCGTCGCGCATTCCTTCGGTCTCGCGGTTGGGTGATGCGACCGAGCCGGCATCGAGGTGATCGCGACCGATGACAATCGGCGCTTTCACCTTACCGTGGGCCACCAACCAGTTGAACTTGAGGCCGGCCTCGGCGCGCTCGCCGTACTCGAGCCAACAGATCCTGGCTGGAAGCCCCTGGAGCTTGACGTGCTCGCGCGCCATCCGGAGCCAGCGGGCCAAACCTGGCTTCCGTGGGAACAGCTCCAAGAGCGCCTCATCGGTGACCCGAATGTCCTCTGGATCTCCCGAGAGCGCCACCCAACGGAACGGGCCAGCCCCCCGGCAGAAGAGCGGGCGGATGAACGCCGGCACGAAGCCGGGAATCGTAAAGGCCTCGTTGAGACCCCGACGGTCTGCCACCTGGCCGCGCAGATTGTTTCCATAGTCGAACGTCACGGCGCCGCGCTTCTTGAGCGTGAGCATCGCGTTGACGTGCACCACCATCGAATCGAGCACCGCCGCCTCGTACTCGGCGGGGCCCGCCTCGCGCCAGTGGGCCGCCTGCCTCGGCGTCACGCCGACCGGAATGTAGCCCACGCGGAGGTCGTGCGCAGCGGTCTGGTCGGTGAGGACGTCCGGTACGCGGCCGCGTCGTACCAGCTCCGGCAGGACGTCCGCGACGTTGCCAACGAGACCTATCGACAACGGCTGCTTGGCACGCTGGGCTCGCTCGCAGCGTTCGAGGGCGCGATCGAGGTCGGTCTCGCAGGCATCGCAGTAGCCCGTCTCGACGCGCCGTGCCGCGCGAGCTGCATCGACCTCTACGGCCAAGCAGACACCACCATTCATCGTGACGGCGAGCGGCTGTGCGCCGCCCATGCCGCCCAAGCCTGCCGTCACGACGAGCCGGCCTGCCAGGGAGCCGTCGAAATGCTGCGCCGCACATTCGGCAAAGGTTTCGTAGGTGCCTTGCAGAATCCCCTGCGTACCAATGTAAATCCAGGACCCCGCCGTCATCTGGCCGAACATTGTCAAGCCAAGCGCTTCCAAGCGGCGGAACTCGTCCCAGGTCGCCCAACGCGGCACCAGATTGGCGTTGGCCAGTAACACCCGCGGTGCATCGGCATGCGTCCTGAAGACGCCGACCGGCTTGCCGCTCTGCACGATCAGCGTCTCCTCGTCGCCCAGCCGGCGGAGCGTGTCCACAATCGCCGCGAAGGCGGCCCAGTCGCGTGCGGCCTTCCCGGCGCCGCCGTAAACGACGAGCTCTTCTGGACGCTCGGCGACGTCCGGATCGAGGTTGTTCATGAGCATGCGCAGCGCAGCCTCCTGCGGCCAGCCCTTGCAGGAGATCGCCGTGCCGCGCGGTGAGCGAATGATGCGCCGCTCACTGGGAGCCTGCGTGCTCATGCTGGTATCCTACCGCCGGTGGGTGAGGCATGACTAGGCTCGTCGAGTGCGTACCGAACTGTTCGGATGGCCGCAACCAGCATGTGATCGACGCCATCGCCCAGGCCATCTCGAGTGTCTCGGGCGTCAAGCTGTTGGACGTCGATCCGGGCGCTGATACCAATCGAACGGTGTACACGTTCGTCGGGGAGCCGGACGCCGTGCAAGAGGCGGCGGTCAAGGCGGCGCACGCGGCGGCCGAGCACATTGACATGCGCGTGCACCAGGGCGCGCACCCGCGGATTGGCGCGATGGACGTGTGCCCGTTCGTGCCTGTCGCCGGGGTCACGATGGCGGAGTGCGTGGACATGGCGCACGCCGTCGGACGCCGCATCGCGGAGGACCTGCGGGTGCCGGTCTACTTCTATGAGCATGCGGCGTCCTCTGACGCGCGCCGCAGCCTCGCAACCATCCGCGCTGGCGAGTACGAAGGGTTGGCGCAAAAGCTTCGAGATCCCGCCTGGCAGCCGGATTGTGGACCTGTCCGCTTCGAGGCGCGCTATGGCGCCACTGTCGTGGGCGCGCGTGACTTCCTGCTCGCCTACAACGTCAACCTCAATACGCGCGACCGGCGCTTGGCGCACGAGATCGCCCTGACGATTCGCGAGGCGGGGCGAGCCCAGCGCGACGCGAGCGGGCAGATCGTTCGTGGCACCGACGGCCAACCGAAGCGCGTGGCCGGCCGCCTGCGTCGCGTGCGGGCGATCGGCTGGTACATCGAGGAATATCGCCAAGCGCAGGTTTCCATCAACTTGCTCGACTACAAGACGACGGCACTGCACACGGTGTTCGAGGTCGTGTGCGAGGAGGCGGCCAAGCTTGGCCTGCGCGTCTCCGGGTCGGAGCTGGTCGGCATGACGCCGCGCGAGCCGATTGTCGAAGCGGGCCGTTACTATCTGCGCCGACAGGGCAAGTCGACCGGTGTTGCCCTGGCCGAATTGGTGGAGATCGCGATCCGCTCGCTCGGCTTGGATCAGATCGCGCCGTTCGATGTGAACAAGAAGATCATCGAAGCCTACTTCGAGCCGGAGGCGCCGTTGCTGAGCATGGCCGTGGCGCGGTTTGTCGACGAAGTCGCCTCGGAGGCGCCAGCGCCTGGCGGCGGCTCGGTCGCTGCGCTCGCGGGCAGCCTGGGCGCGGCGCTGGCCGCGCTGGTGGCGAACGTGACCGTGGGCCGATCTGGCTTCGAAGCAGCGTCAGCGGCGCTGTGCGCAGACGCCGAGCGTGCGCAGGAGCTCAAGGCTCGCCTCGCCACGCTCGTCGACGAGGACACGCGCGCCTTCATGGATGTGGTCGCTGCGCGCCGGTTGCCCAAGGGCACGGCGACCGACGAGTCGGCACGCGCGGGCGCAATCGAGGCGGCGCTCCAGCGTGCGGCGCAGGTGCCGCGCGAGACCATGCAACTCAGCCTGGAAGTGCTGCGCCTCGCCGGCTCGATCGTCGAGCGCGGAAATCCACATGCCGCTTCCGACGCGGGTGTTGCCGGCCTCATGGCGCGTGCCGGCGTCGAAGGTGCCACACTCAATGTGTTGATCAACCTGGCATCCATCCAGGACGAGACATTCACGCGCGAGTGCCGAGACGAAATCGCACACGTCCGAGCAGAGGCCGCACGGCTCGTCGAGGCGCTGACGCGGGCGCTCGAGCGTCGGGGCGTTATGTAGGGCAGTGGAAAAGATGCCTGTCACTTTTCCACCCTTGCGTACGAAATCTGGCTTCTGATAACGTCTCAGAGATTTGTCGAGCCAGCCTGCACCAGGAACACGAGCAAGCCGCAGCCCCGAGCCTGACGTCGGTGTATCCCGCAGGGCGCTACTCGCGCTGTTGAGCGCAGTAACAGCAGGAAGCGCGGGGCTTATCTTTCTCCGGCGCGGTCGCGAAGAGCTCCACAGCTGGGAGCGTCAGACACTCGAACGGCTCCGTCGTCGTCTGGCGCTCGCCGGTGCGCTGGACGTTCTGGGAGCAGCGGCGCTCGAAGCCGTCGACGAGCAGAGGCCAGGAGAGCTGGCCAGACGTCTCTTTCGCGAGCCTGACCGGTTTCGGGGGCGCGATGCCGATGGCGCGCTCGAGCTTCTCCGCGAAGAGATGCGACGGGACTACGCCATGGGGCGTACGCTCTTCGTTGGCGGCTGGGAGCTGGCCCAGACAGAGGCACGGCTATTCGCCGTGCTCCACGCGATGGACCAGCCTTCCACCGGGTCACGATTGTGAAGTTCGAGGATTCGCGGTCGGTGGAGAGTGGCACCGCCCTGGCTACCGATGTGTGCGTGGTCGGTGCGGGGGCTGCGGGACTCACGTTGGCCACCACGTTCGCCGAGCACGGCATCGACACCTGCGTCATCGAGGCTGGTGGGATGCAGTTCGATGTCGGGACACAGAGCCTCTATCGCGGTCAGGTCAGCGGCGATCGCTTGCCGCACAACTATCTGGTGACGTCGCGCCTGCGGCAATTCGGCGGTACGACCAATCACTGGGGTGGCCACACGCTCCCGATCAGTGCCCACGTATTCGGCCGACGCCCTGGCGTCCCGACTGGAGAGTGGCCATTCTCCCGGCGCGAGCTCGACCCGTACTACGAGCGAGCGGCGCTGTTCCTCGACGCGAAGAGGCCGTACCGACCCGACCCGCCACCGCCAAACGATGCACCGTTGGTCAAGGTCAACAGTTATGCGATTCAGAACCTGAGACTCGGCCAGACGTATCGCGACCGACTGGAGCGGTCCGCGTCGGTGCGTGTTCTCTTGTTTGGCAACGTGATCGAGCTCGAGACGGAACGCGGTGGCAGACGGCTCCACTCCGTCAAAGTCGCCACACTCGGCGGCAACCGCTTCTCTGTGAGGGCGCGTGTGTTCGTGCTGGCGACCGGAGCCATCGAGAATGCCCGATTGCTCCTTCAGCCAACCGAGATGAACCCACGGGGCATAGGGAACGAGCACGACCTCGTCGGACGCTATTTCATGGAGCACGTCTTCTTGCTCACCGGCCGAGCGGTTCGCATGTCCGAGAAGTGGCCCATGTTCGCCGCGCTCTCACCGGGGCTGCAGGCTCGACACGAGCTCCTGGACGTCGGGCTCAGCCTGCGCAAGCTCACGGAGAAGCCGAACGAGCTCAGTCGTGCGTTGCTCCAGGTGACTGGCGCGTTGGATCTTCCCGCCGACGATCCAGCGCTGCTCGGAGCGGTGATATACGGTGAAGCCCTCCCGGACCGGAACAACCGTGTCACGTTGATGGCCGAGCGCGACGAGCTGGGTCAGAACAAGTGCGAGCTCCACTTCGTCCTGTCGGGGATCGACCGGCGTAACCTGCAGGAAACGCAGCGACTGGCGGCCCGAATCGTCGGAGAGCGAGGATGGGGAAGGCTTCGTCCTGCCGCGATTCCGAGCCAGGTTGGCCTTGGCAACCACCACATCGGCACCACACGCATGAATCCGCATCCGCGCGTTGGGGTGGTCGATGCTCACTGCCGGGTCCACACGCTGGCCAACCTGTTTCTCGCCGGTAGCTCGGTGTTTCCGAGTGCGGGATTGGTAAACCCGACCTTTACCATCGTGGCGCTGGCGTACCGCTTGGCCGACCATCTGATTCACGGCATTCGGGAAGGTGCTTTCGGTAGGGTGTGAGCCCCGCCCTACCATCCGGACAACTCAGTAGGGCGGCCCTTTGTTCTTAGGGCCGCCCGGCCGTGGCGTTCTCGTTACGGGGCACCAGGAACGCGGCGTCGTCGAAGACTGCGTAGACCTCTATCGCGCGCTCGTCCGGTACGAGAGTCGGGGCAAGGTGCGCGACGATCCCAGAGTCGGTCAGCGCCTCGCTCTTGAAATGTTTGGCCACGTCTCGGCGCCGCGTCGTATCCACGATCTGGACGACTCGCCCTCGATAGACAATGAGAAAGGTCTTTGGGGCCTGCTCGCGCGCGAGATCGGCCGCCCATCCATTGATCGACACGACTCGGGCAGTCCACGTGACGTGATCCACCATGCCGCCAAAGCCTTTCTCCTTCAGCGAGAGGGTTCGGCCATTACTGGCTTCGATCCCCACGATGTTCTCTTCGCGATCTGAGATCGCCCGGTATATCAATTGGCTGGCACGCGGGAGAGGTGTCAACTGTCCAGCGGATGCGACGCGATAGACCTCGATGTGGTTCTTCCCAGGAGAAAAGTAGCGCGGGGACAACATGATGCCAATCTTGAGGTCCGCTTTGTCCTGGTACGTCCATCCCGTGCCGGCAATCGTGCCGTTCACGGCAACCGCGACGGGCGTGGATTTCTCGAGGCCGGTCACCGTGCCCGCGAGCAGCGCCGGAACGAAGGGACCTTTCGGCTCGACGTCGAGATATGCAGCGACATCGTCCAGGCGAACTTGCGCGCTGCGGTGATCGGTGCGGAGCAGGTCGAGCGCACTGACGGGTCGGCCCACGAGATCTCGATGCGGCCCGAACCGATAGAGATCATCATCGCCACCTCCTGGTCCAAACAGCGCTCGAATCCGCTGGGACACGCCGTTGACGCCATCAATCGAGCGGCCGAAGCGTTCAACCTTTTCTTGCCTGGAGAGGAAGACTCGCTTCTCGCGCCGTTCGGGACCATCAAGTCGCAGGGACGTGCCATCCATCGTCCAGGGCACCTGAATGCCGAGCACGTCGCTAATCGTGGGCAGCACATCGATCAGCTCGGCGTTGCGCGTATCCACGCGTTCCTGCTGCTGGCCGGGATATTTGACGAAGAGCGGCACCGGAAGAATCTCCGCCGTGTTCTCTCCGTCCAGCGACCGCCGGTTGCTGCCGGGACGGAACGTGGCCCCATGATCGGCGAGCACCAGAAGGAGGGCTTCATCGCGGAGACCGGCGTTCTGGACCCGGTCCAGCAACCTCGCCAGCAAGCGATCCGCGAATTGAAGCTGGAGTAGATAGCGCTGCAGCGAGTGGTCCACGGCTGTCTGGCTCGATCCCCATTGGCCGTGGGCCATGAGCCCGGGTCTCGAATGACCAGCGTAGACCTGCATCGTAGGGAGAAAGCGCCAGGGTTCGTGAGGTATGCCGATGTGCACGTACCAGAGTGCGGGCGACTCGGCCCGGCTGATGCGGTCGATGATGCTCGCGAATCGGTCGATCTGGTCATGGCTCGCATCCGCCTGCCTCCACTCGGCGAACGCTTCCGCATTTGGCGCGACCGGAGCGCCGAAGCCGGTCCAGCGGTCGGCCAGCGGTGGCAGACGGGCTTCAGCCAGGTCCGCCGGCAGGGCGCCGTGCAGGTAAACGATTCCGGCATCCGTGAGGAGCGAGCCGAAGCTGGCGCGGTCTGGCGGCCCAATGCAGGTGCCGGGAGGGCACATCCGCGTGATGAACTCGGTCGCGTGAATTCGGTACGTGCCGCCGAGAAGCGTGAAGAGATTCTGCGGGTAGGCGTTGGCCGCCGGAATCTTGTTCGCCTCCGGCACTGTGCCCGTCAAAAGGGCAGGGATGACGCGGGACGTCTGTTCGGCGTTCGTCGTCGTGTTACGGTACCAGGTGGACGACGCCGCAAGGCGTGCGAAGTTGGGATAGCGGCTAGAGTCAATCGTCCCGTCCGGCTGCAACAAGCTGCCGAGAGGCAGCTCGTCGAACACGAGCATGACAACCGGCACAGCGGCCTTTGCAGCGGCGCCCACACTCTCGACCTCGGCTTGGACTCGGGCTGGGAGTAGAAGGTGTCGCACGGGACCGCCGAAGAAAAACACCGCCAAGAAGACCGCCGGTGCCGCCCCGGCCCACGTGAGCATCTCCTGGAACCGGGGCCAGCGACTGTAAGCGAGGATCACAAGGACACCGACGCCCGCGAAGATTGCCAGCCACCCGATCGTGCCGATCTGTAGGAGACTCGTGACGGGCGGTGCAACCGTCAGTCCCGCCAGCCCGCCAATCGCGGCGCGGTGTAGCATCCGACGTGCAGGAGACCAGAGGATGCCGGCGAGTCGTGTGCACGCAACGATGACGAGGGGTGGGCCGAGCAGGGCCACGGTCGAAAAGAGGAGCACGTGCGTGACACTCGACCCTTGCGCCACGAAGAAGGTCGCGTCACGACCGAGCACATCGAACAGCGGCTGCGCAATGGCGAAGGCGGAGAGCGCGAGAACATGGAGGATCTCACGTGAAAGCTTCGATAGTCGAGGCATTCTGCTCGCCGTGTTGTGTTCGTTACTCCTCGCGACGCACATTCATTACGACTACGAGCGTACGCGCTTTCGAGTGGTAAAGACGCCGCAGCTGGCGCTTCAGCCGTCGTTGAACGTCTCTGCCCGACGTGACAGCCCTCGTCCGGGGCTCCTGCTGCCATCATCGTTCGGCTTCGCGGCGGTGTCGAGCCGGTGCAGGTTGAGCTGGCCGTCGACGGCGAGCCGCTCACGAGCGTCAGGGACGCCCACGCACCCCCTCGTTCTCCTTATATGATCGTCAGCAAGGCCACACATGACGAACGAGCCTCCAGACGCGAGCCAACCGAAGGCTGTCACGTATTCCAGCTATCTGCGCGTTGACGAGCTGCTCTCGCTCCAGCAACCGCGATCTGCAGGACCCGAGCATGACGAGTTGCTGTTCATCGTCATTCACCAGGTCTACGAGCTATGGTTCAAGGAGCTGTTACACGAGCTCGATTACGTGGAGCGTCTGCTCGAGAAGGGCGAGTCGTCTCGGGCACAGCACACGCTGAAGCGGATCCTGACGATCCTCAAAGTGCTCGTCGTGCAACTCGACATTCTCGAGACAATGACGCCGCTCGAGTTCTTGTCATTCCGCGCGCGCCTGGAGGCCGCGAGCGGCTTCCAATCCGATCAATTTCGCCAGCTCGAGTTCGCGCTGGGTCTGAAGTCGGCGGAGATCGTGCGGCGATTTCCGGAAGGCAGTCGCGGCCGGATCGCTCTCGAGCGTCGCTATCATCAGACTACACTGTGGGACGCCTTCCTTCGGTATCTCGCGCGAGAGGGATACCCGGTACCTGCGGACCAAGTGCACCGCGACGTCACAACTGGCATCGAGCCCTCGAGCGAGATTCAACACCTGCTGGTTGATGTCTACCGAGGCGACCCGAAGAACGCCGAGCTGTGTGAGCGACTCGTCGATCTCGATGAGGGCATTCAGGAGTGGCGGTATCGACACGTGAAGATGGTCGAGCGCACGATCGGGGGCAAACGCGGGACTGGCGGGTCTGGAGGCGCGACGTATCTGCGCGAGACAGTCGGACGACCGCTGTTCCCCGATCTCTGGGCCATCCGCAGTCAACTCTGAGCCGGGCGCGTCCCCAGACGACGACTCTGTCTCTATGAGCGCCGGGCTGGCATCGAGCCGACGATGACCTACAGGTCCGACAACCGACTGGCGCGCCACTATTCGCGCTTCCGTGTCAGCGAGCGGCTGCTGCTCACAGGCCATTCTCATCAAGCCTGGCCGGACGTGGGCTTCGAGGCTCAGCAACGTGCCTGGCTCGACGCCGCCGACCTCGTGGACGAGAAGTGGCCAAGGGCAGAGGAGCAAGCCTCGCGTGTCAGAGAAGGTTTCAGGCGCCTGCTTGGTGATAGCAACGGCGAGCTCGCGCTCGGTCAGAACACCCATGAGCTCGTCACGCGGCTGCTCTCTGCGCTCCCGCTTGGGGAACGGCCGCGTCTTGTGACCACCGATGGTGAGTTTCACAGCATACGGAGGCAGCTCGATCGATTGGAGGAGGCGGGCCTTGAGATCCTGCGGATCCCGGCTCGACCAGCCGAAACGGTCGCCGAGCGGATGGCCGCTGCAGTCGACGATCGCACGGCCTGCGCGCTGGTCTCGTCGGTGTTCTACGAGACCGCCGAAATCGTGCCGCACCTGGACGCGGTTGCGACGGCGTGCACGTGCCACGGCGCGGTCCTGTTCGTCGACGCGTACCATCATTTGAACGCCGTTCCCTTCGATATCGGTGAGATGCGCCTCGACGAGGCGTTCGTCACCGGTGGCGGTTACAAGTACTGCCAGCTCGGGGAAGGCAACGCGTTCCTCCGCATCCCACCTCACTGCCGCCTGCGACCCGTGCTCACCGGTTGGTTCAGCGAGTTCGGAGATCGGGATGAGCGCGCGGTGTTGGGCTGGGTTCGATATGGAGCAGGCGCGGCAACGTTTGCGGGCGCGACCTACGATCCGACCTCACAGTATCGGGCCGCGGCGGTCTTCGACTTCCACGCTGAGATGAGGCTGACACCGGCGCTCCTGCGCGAGATCAGCCTGCATCAGGTCGGCCTGCTGCAGACCGCATTCGAAGGGCTAGATGTCGATCCCGGCATCGCCCACGTCGAACCGATCCCCGCTGAGCGCCGAGCCGGCTTTCTCGCGCTGCGTTCACCTCAGGCTCGCCGTCTGGCCGAAGCGCTGCGTGCACGAGGGGTGCTCACAGACGCGCGCGGCGACCTCTTGCGGCTGGGCCCGGCGCCGTATCTCTCTGACGATCAACTCCGCGAAGCGATCGCCCGCCTGGGTGAAGTGCTTTCTCTATAGATGCCCGCGCAAGTTTGGTTCCTCTCAGCCCGACATGTAGCCCAGCGGTACACGCGGTGCTACAATCGAGGGTATGAGGACGATTAGTCAGCGAGAGCTACGCAACGGCAGCGCAGCCGTCATGGATGCCGTTGAGGCGGGCGAGACCTTCCGCGTTACACGTAATGGCGTTGAGGTCGCTGAGCTTCGTCCATTGCCGGCCGAGGTCTTCACGCTCGTCACTCAGCTCAAGCGCGCGCTCGCCGGGCTGCCAACTGGGAGCTATCTCAAGATGAGGGCTGAGGCAGATGCGTTCTTCCGAGACGACGATCGACTCGATGGCTGAGCGTCATCCACGAGGCGTGCTCGACACGTCGGTAGTCATTGATCTGGTCGACATCCCGGACGAGAAGCTGCCGGTTAGCGCGACAATCAGTGCCATCACGCTTGCAGAGCTGTCACAAGGCGTCCATCTAACACACGATCCGCGGGAACGCGCGACACGAGCAGAGCGACTCCAGAGTATGGAGGCGGCACACCCATCTCCGCTATCCTTCGATGCGGATGCCGCGCGCCGTTACGGCAGGCTGGTGGCGCTGACCCTGGCGGCCGGCCGCAGTGCGAAACCGCGCCGCATCGATCTCATGATTGCCGCCACGGCGTCAGTCAATGGCCTGCCGTTGTTCACCCGCAATTCGGATGATTTCGAAGGGCTCGAGTCCGCCCTTACGGTCGTGCTCGTCTGAGCTGTTGTTCGAGCGACGGGCAACGCGCGCACGGCATCAGCCCAGGGGCGACGTTCCACCGAACACGCACCGGCCGCGGACATAGGTCGCGAGACAAGCATTCGGCCGGAAATGATAGAGCCACTCGAGGTGGTCGGGCGCGTCGATGATCGCGAAATCCGCGGACTTGCCCTCTTCGAGAGATCCGATCTCCTGTTCCAGGCCTATCGCCCGTGCCGCGAAGAGCGTTGCGCCCTTCAGCGCTTCGTCAGCCGTCATGTGCTGCATGGTGCAGGCCAGCAGCAGAGCAAGAGGTAGATGATGGGTCGGTGCCGTTCCGGGATTGAAGTCGGTCGCAACCGCAACGGGTACGCCAGCTTCGATCAGCTGCCGTGCTGGCGCGGGATGCTGCCGGAGGTAGAGTGCAGCCAGTGGAAGACTGACGGCCGTCACGCCCGCCACCGCCAGCTTCGCGATGCCTTCCGCCGAGACGTGCTCGAGGTGATCGGCCGAGACCGCTCCGATCTCCGCGGCCAGTACGGCGCCGCCACCGTCCGAGAGCTGATCTGCGTGCAGCTTCGCGCCGAGACCGAGCGTGCGGGCACATGTCAGAACCGTGCGCGCTTCATCAACGGTAAAGGCGGAGTCTTCGACGAAGGCGTCGCAGAACTGGGCGAGGCCGCGCTCGGCAACCACGGGGAGGAGCCTGTCGGTGATGAGGCGCACGTAGGCCGGACGGTCGTGGCGAGACTCGCGGGGCACGACGTGCGCCGCCAGACATGTCGGCACCAGCCGCAGTGGCCCCTCGGCGCTTAATTGGCGGTAGACGTCGAGCAGCCGGAGCTCGGTGTCGACGTCCAAGCCGTACCCGCTCTTGCACTCGACGGTGGTCACGCCGAGTGCCGCCATGGCCCAGAGGTGCGCACGAGCATGCGCGGCGAGGTCGGCGCCCGATGCGGCCCGTGTGTCGTCCACCGTCCTTTGGATGCCACCGCCCGCGCGGGCAATATCTATGTAGGAGGCGCCAGCCAGCCGCGCCGCAATCTCTCGCGCTCTCGAGCCGGCGAACGCCAGGTGCGTGTGGCAGTCCACGAGACCCGGTATCACGAGCCGACCCTTCGCGTCGACGCGTGTCTCACCGGCGAACTCAGGCGGCAGATCCGCCGCACGTCCGACCCAACGAATCCTCTCGCTGGCCCACACCAGCGCGGCATTGTCGATAGCGCCAATAGAATCCTGACCGCCCCGCGCTTGGCAGGTAGCGAGTGTCGCGATGTTGACGAGTATGGGCATAGGGGTCAAGGGGGCTTGACCCCTAAGTCCCTGATCGTAACGGTGATGCCTCTCCGAGCGCGAAGACGTCCTCCTCGACCAGTCGTGCCAGGGCTTCGATATCTGTTCCCAGGGGGCGATCAGTTGTCAGCGGCGACACGACCGTCCGGACGGCCTGCCACGCGCGCTCCACGGCCTCTCCCGAGCGCAGCGGCCGATGGAGCTCCAGCGCCTGGGCGGCACAGAGGAGCTCGATGGCGACGACCCAGCGAGTGAGCTCCAGGGCGCGACGCGCCTTCGCGCCCGCACGCGGCCCAAAGGAGTTGTAGTCCTCGATGCCGGCGCTCGTCTGGAGGTTCGCGACGGTGGCTGGCGCCGCCAGGCCGACGAGCTCGTTGCAGCAGGCGGCGGCCGTGTATTGCGCCAGCATCAGGCCAGAGCAGAGGCCGGGCTTCGGGCTGAGATGTGGCACGAGCCCGCTCTCCGGGTCGCGGGCCGCCAGCAGCGCGAAGACGCGCTGTTGGGCGATGCCAGCAACATGAGTGAGCAGCAGGCCCATGACATCGAGGGGCAGCGCCACTGGCATGCCGTGGAAGCTTCCGGCCGAGACGACGCCATCATCCGGAAAGACGAGCGGATTGTCCGTCACGGCGGCGAGCTCGTCGCGAACACGACTGCGCACGTAGAGAAACGCGTCCAGGGCCGCCCCGAGCACCAGCGGGGAACATCTGAACGAGTATGGATCCTGAACGCGCGGGTCGTTGGTCCGGTGCGATTCGACGATCGTCGAGCCTTCGAGACAAGATCTGAGCGAGGCCGCAATGGCGCTGGGTCCGGCCTGGGCGCGCACCTCGTAGACACGCGGATCCAGGAACGCATCGGTGGCCTTTGCTGCGTCGTTCGACATCGCATTGGCAATCAGCGCGGCATCGAACAGCCGCTCGGCGTCGGCACAGAGCAGCGCCGCGTCGGCCGCCATCAGATGCGTGCCATTGACGAGCGCGAGACCCTCTTTGGCTTCGAGCTGGAGGGGCGTGATGCTCAGCTCTGCGTGCACCTGCGTCGCGTCCGCAGCCTTGCCGTCGCGTGTGGCTCGACCCTCGCCAATGAGCACCAGCGCGATGTGCGCCAGCGGCGCGAGATCTCCAGAGGCACCAACCGAGCCGATGCTCGGGACGATGGGGGTCACGCGTCCATTGAGGAGCGTGACAAGGCGCTCGACTAGCTCGAAGCGAACGCCAGAATACCCACGGCAGAGCGAAGCCGCCAGGATCAGCATCGTGGCGCGCACAAGCGATTCCGGAAGCGCCCGCCCGACACCCGCAGCGTGCGACCGTACGAGATTGTGCTGCAGCGCGCGCAGCTCGCGGTGCGGGATCCGCTCACGTGAGAGGGAACCAAAGCCGGTATTGATTCCGTAAAGGACCCGCTCCGATGGAAGGACGGCCTCGACACGCTGGCGTGAGGTGCGCACGCGCGACGCTGCCGTCCCGCCCAGACGGACAGAAGCACCACGGCGCGCGACACGCTCGATCTCGTCGATGGTCAATCGGCCGCCATCGAGCGTCACGACGTCGTGGGACGTGGGTGGTGAGCTCGTCACCGGCTTGTGTACGGATCGGCCGCCTCGGCGAGGCGGCCCTACCTAAAGCTTGCGGACCCAGATGTTACGGAAGCGCACAGGGTTCCCATGGTCCTGCAGTAGCAAGGGCAGCTCCGCGTCGTGTGCCTCGTATGTCGGTGCCCCCTCGTGAGTTGTGCCGCCTTTGACTTCTACGTGGTCCTGCACGAGCACACCGTTCCACAGCACGGTGACGTAGGCGGGCGTCGTGACCGCACCGCTGCTGTCAAACTCGGGCGCGCGAAAGATGATGTCGTAGGTCTGCCATTCACCCGGCTTTCGCGCCATGTTCACGAGCGGTGCGTGTTGTTTGTAGACCGATCCCGCCGTGCCATGGAAGTACGTCTCGTTCTGATAGGCGTCGAGGACTTGCACCTCGTAGCGCCCCTGCAGGAACACGCCGCTGTTCCCGCGCCCCTGGCTCTCGCCTTCGACTTCAGCGGGCGTCGCCCATTCGATGTGGAGTTGGCAGTCGCCGAAACCTTGTTTGGTGGCGATGCCGCCGGCGCCTTTGACCACCTCCATGTAGCCGCTCTCGACCTTCCAGCCTGGCGCCCCTTCTCCCTTTTCGCTTGCCCAACTCGACAGATCGTTGCCGTCGAACAACACGATGGCATCGGAGGGCGCTGCCGTGCCTTCGCCTGGCGTGACAACCGGCGCCGCCTCGGCCGGTGGCGGAATCTCGCCCGGCGTTGGCTCATAACCTTGCTGGGCCGCGCCGAGGACACCTGCTGCGGCCACCAGGACGAGGCAAGACGCTGACGAGACGTTGAGCCATCGATTCATCGGATCCTCTCTCTGCTCCGTTGGAGAAACGCCGACTATGCTAGCAGATCACCTGGACCCATTGGGAACCTGCACTCGTGTTTCTACGTCTTCCAAGCTGGGTCACAATGTACGCGAGACGATGCGGATTAGCTCTCGACAGACTCCACGCACGCTGCTCACCGCCGCCGCGCTGCTGCTCGTCTTGACCGCCTGTACGCGCGGGCGGTCCGATCCCACCAATACCGATTCAGCCCTCACTTCCGAGCCGGCCACGTCAGATGCACGGGACACGGCGCCGCCACAGGATGGGCGCCCGCGCATTGTCGTGCTCGGCGACAGCATCGCGGCAGGCTTGGGCCTTGGGGCGCACGAAGCGTTTCCTGCGGTAGTGCAGCAACAGCTCGATGAGGCGGGATACGACTTCGAGGTGGTGGCGGCCGGCGTGTCCGGTGATACGTCGGCTGGTGGCTTGCGGCGCCTGGACTGGGTGCTGGAGGGCGACGTGCGCGTTCTCGTTCTCGAGCTTGGCGGCAACGACGGCTTGCGCGGCCTGACCGTGGCGCAGATGAAGCAGAATCTCGGCGCGATCATCGAGCGGGCCCAGGCGCGGGACATCGACGTGCTGCTGTGTGGGATGGAGGCGCCGCCCAACTTCGGCGTTTCCTATACCGCCGAGTTCCGCCGCGCATTTCAGGATCTCGCGCGCACACCGGGTGTGCGCTTGCTGCCGTTCGTGCTCGAGGACGTGGCCGGCGTGCCAGCGCTGAATCAGGCAGACGGCATCCACCCCAACGCCGAGGGAGCCAGACGCGTGGCTGGGAACGTCTGGAAGGTGCTGGAGCCGCTGCTTGCGAAGTCACCCCCATCATGATTGAGCTGCACAACGTTTCGAAGACGGTCACGAGCGGCGGCCGGCCGCTGGTGATCCTCCATCCCCTGGATCTCGTCGTGCCTGCAGGGCAAACGATGGCGATCGTCGGGCCATCCGGTAGTGGCAAGTCGACCTTGCTCGGTTTGATGGCCGGCCTCGACCAGCCGACGACCGGAGATGTGTGGGTGGACGGCACGCGGATCACCGCCTTGTCGGAAGATGCGCTGGCGCGCGTGCGCGGCGAAAAGATCGGCTTCGTGTTCCAGTTCTTTCACTTGATGCCGTCGCTCACCGCCGTGGAGAACGTCATGGTCCCAATTGAGCTCAGGGGCCGTCGGGACGCGGCCGAACGCGCGCGGGCGCTGTTGAGCGAGGTTGGTCTCGATGACCGCGGCCACCACTATCCGTCACAGCTGTCGGGAGGCGAACAGCAGCGCGTGGCGCTCGCACGTGCCCTCGCGAACGACCCGCCCATTCTGTTGGCTGATGAGCCGACCGGGAACCTCGATACCGAGAACGGCCGACACGTCATCGATCTCTTGTTCCTCGTCCACGCACGGCGCGATACGACGCTCGTGCTCGTGACGCACGATGTCGAGCTCGCCGCGCGTGCCGATGTCCGATTGAACTTGCGCGACGGTCGGATAGCGGAACAGCCGGAGACGGAGCGGCCGGTGGCGGTCACGGGACGGACAGGGTGAAGGGGGTGACATGGTGAGGGGGTGACAGGGTGACAGGGTAACTCGGTGATCGGGTTGAAGGTCAGCGACGTTGCCATCTTGGACACGGCCAAAGGCCAAAGACGGCGCCGACTCCGTTCGAACACGCTGATCACCCAATCACCCAATCACCCGCGTCACCTTGTCACCCTATAGTCGGCCGCGGCACTGAAATACCAATGCTTTTCGTCTTCCGGATGACCGTTCGTGAGCTGCGGGCCTCCTGGCACCGACTGCTGTTCTTCTTTCTCTGCGTTGCGATTGGCGTGGGTGCCATTGCCGCACTGCGATCCGTGATTCAAAACGTGCGGGGCGCAATCGCGCGCGAGGCGCGCACGCTGACCGCTGGCGACTTGGTCGTGCAGTCGAACCAACCTCTCCGGCCGGCGCTCGGCGATCGCATGGATCGCTTGCTCGATGAGGCGGCGGTCGGCGGGCGGTCGGAGTCCATTGAGACCGCCACGATGGTGCGTCCCGCCGAGGAGGCGAAGGCCATCGCCCGCATGATCGAGCTCGCGGGTGTCGATGCGGCGTTTCCGCTTTACGGCACAGTAGCTCTTGCCGACGGCAGGCGCTACACGCACGCGCTCGTGGCCGATCACGGCGCCCTCGTGCGGCCGGAGCTGCTCGTGCAGCTCGGGGTCGAGGTCGGCGAGCAGATCGTGATTGGCCGTGGAACATTCGAGATCCGCGGCGTGCTGCGCTCAGAGCCGGGCCGCCGTCTTGGCGGCTTCACGTTGGGGCCGCGCGTGCTGATCGACCGCGCGGACTTCCTCACGATCGATCTGCTGGGGCGTGGCAGTCGCGCACGTTACCTCACGCGCCTGCGCGTTCCAGATGAGTCGTTGGCGTCACTGGAGAGCGCGCTTCGCGACCTGCTCAGGCCGGCGCTCGCGTCGGTCCGTTCATATCGCGGCACTGAGGATCGGATCGGCGATCGACTGGAGACCAGCGAGAACTACCTGAGCCTCGTGGGGTTCGTCATGGTGGTGCTCGGGGGCGTTGGCGTGTGGAGTGTCACGCGTGTGTTCGTGCGCCAGAAGCTCAAAAGCATCGCCGTGCTGAAGTGCCTTGGCGCGGGGAGCGCTCAAGTGCTGGCCGTGTATGTCACCCAGGTGGCATTGCTGGCGGTGATCGGAAGCGCGTGCGGCGTGGGCATGGCCGCTCTTGCCGTACCGTTCGTGCCTCGTAGCGTTGTTCCCGACCTGCAGTCCATTAGCTTCGGCCTGACGTGGGGGGCCGCGTTGCAAGCTGGCGGCGTGGGCGTCCTGGTCTCGCTGCTGTTCGCGCTCGTGCCGCTGCTGGAGGTGCGCCGTGTGAAACCGCTGCTACTCCTGCGCGATGAGGCGGCCCGGCTGTCGCTGGCGTCCCAGACGGCGCGGAGCGCGGACACGCGGCTGACGCCGGCTGGTGTGGCGAAGGCCTGGCGTGCGCGCCTGGCGGGCGTCGACGTTACGCAGGCCGCGGTTGCTGCTGTCGTCGTTGCCGGCTTGGTAGGGCTTGCCGCATGGCAAGCTGGATCGCTGCGCGTGGGTGCAGCCGTCTCGCTCGGATTCGTGGGCGTGACGCTGGCGTTGGGGGCGGCTGGCAGCCTGCTCGTCCGCGTGGTGCAGCCGTTGGCGTCGAGCACCTGGTTTCCACTGCGGCACGCCGTCCTCGCCGTCAGCCGTCCGGGCAACCAAACACGCGTGATCCTGCTCGCTGTCGGGGTCGGGACGTTCTTTATTCTCGGCGTGCGCCTGGTCGAGGTGAACCTGCTGCGCGAGCTGGCGCTGGAGCTGCGCAGCGACGCGCCGGACATGTTCCTGATCGATGTGCAGGAGGATCAGGTCCCTGGGGTGGAGGCGTTCGTGCGGCGCTGGCGGCTCGATGGCGAGATCCAGCTCCTCCCGGTGTTGCGCGCGCGTGTCGTCGGCATCCGCGGCCGCCGGATAGAGGCCGAGAGCCCGGAGGAGGTACGGGAGCGCGGCGGCCCGTCGCGTGAGTACACGGTGACGTATCGTGATCGCCTCGCGTCGAACGAACGCGTCGTCGCAGGGGAGTTCTGGCCAGTGCAGCGGGGCGCTTTGCCGGAAGTGTCTATCGAAGAGAACGTGCGGGAGGACGGTCTCGAGCTCGGAGATGTCGTCCGCTTCGACGTGGTGGGCCGTGTCGTTGCCGCACGCGTCACCAGCGTGCGGGAGGTCGATTGGAGCGATGCACGCAACGGCGGATTCATGTTCGTCTTCCGCCCTGGCGCCCTGGAAGGCGCGCCGCACTGGTATCTGGGCGTGCTGCGGGCTCCCGGGGACGCGCTTGCCCGCGCGAGGTTCCAGCGCGATCTCATCACGGCGTTTCCCAACGTGTCCGCCGTGGACGTTCGTGAGGTGCTGCACACACTGCGGCAGATCGTGTCGAACATCACGCTGGCCGTCTCCGTGGTCGGTGGCCTCGCGTTGGCGTCGGGGCTGCTGATTCTCATCGGTGCCGTTGCCATGACCAAGTTCCAGCGCCTCTACGAGGCGGCGATCCTCAAGACCCTTGGCGCGAGCGGACGCACGGTCGCCGCGATGCTCGCCGTGGAGTACGTGACGCTTGGGGCGCTCGCGGGGACGGTTGGCGCCCTGGGCGCCTGTATCCTGAGTTGGTTCGTCACCGAGCAGGTGTTCGACTTGCCGTGGCGCTTCCTCCCGGCCCACGTCTTGGGGACGATCCTCTTGGTGGCGTGCGGTGTGGGCGCGGTCGGCATCGTTGCGAGCATCAACGTGCTGCGCGGCCGGCCGCTCGGTGTGTTACGTGCCGAGTAGCGCTCGCCCTGGGCTTCGGTGGATCCCTGATTGCGCGGCCGTGCTATGATCTGCGGTTAACGCGCGCGAGATGGGCGCGGTCTGAGGTACCGAACGTCGATGGAAGTTGTGGATCTCCAGGAGATGCTCCTCAAGAAGCGGAGCGAGCTGCTTTCGGCCGGCGGGCTTCGGGTGCTGCACGCATCGATGGACGTGAACTCGCGGCAGGGCGACCTCGCGGATCAAGCCACCGGCAACAACGAGGTGCACATCCAGCTCAGGCTCAAGCAGACCGACGCCAAGATCCTGCAAGCCATCGAAGAAGCGCTTGCGCGCATCGAGAAGGGGACGTACGGCGTCTGCCGAGACTGTGGTCAGGCCATTTCTGCTGCGCGGTTGCAGGCCATTCCCTGGACACGCGTCTGCATTACCTGCAAGGAAAAGCAAAACGCGTGAAGCCGACCGAGCTCCTTTCATTGCTTCAGGACTTCTACCGCGAGCGACTGGCGCTGTTCGATCGACACGTCAAGGGCGCGCAGGCGGTAGGCGACTACGAGATCAACAACACCTACCAGTACATCGTCGCCCGGGAGGAGACCCACTTGACGTGGCTGCAGACCGCCTTGCGGGATCTCGGCGGCGAGGTGCCCAGCACATTCGAGCCGCTTGCCGTGCCGCAGGTGGGCAAGGCTGAGGCACGCCAGCGCGCGGTGATCGAGGGAGATCTGCAACAGCAGACGGCATTCGTCGAGCGCTGGGCCCCGCGCGTCGAAGATCTTTCGCATGCCCGACACCGCAACATGTTGAAGGTCATCCTCGGCGAGGTGGTCGAGCATCGCCGCTTCTTCGAGCAGGCGCTCGCAGGCCGCGATGACCTGCTCGGTCGTCGGCGAGGGGGTGCAACGACTGGCGGCGGAGTATTACCGGTTCGATGGATGGAGTAGATGCGGTTGTCCCGCGTCGCCATTGCGCTGGGGAGCAACCTCGGTGACCGTCGTGCCCATCTCGAATACGCGCGGGCGCGCTTGCCCGAGCATCTGTCGCACCTCACCGCCTCCTCGGTTCATGAGACGAAGGCGGTAGGAGACGAGCCGCAACCAGACTTCCTCAACAGCGCCGTCGTCGGCGTAACCGCGCTTGGCCCTCGAGAGCTCCTGGGTTTCCTGCTCCAAGTCGAGCAAGAACGCGGTCGGTCGCGCCCCGACAAGACGACACCGCAGGCGATGGCCGGAGCTGCGCCGCACTCTTACGCGCCACGCACTCTCGATCTCGATCTCATTCTCTTTGGCAGCTATATCGTCGAGGAGCCAGGGCTACACGTGCCACACGCGCGCTTTCGCGAGCGCCTGTTCGTGCTCGATCCCCTGAGTGAGATCGCCTCCGACTGGCTCGATCCGATTACCGGCATGACGGTGGCCGAGCTGCGCGCTCGCCTCCACGCTCACGGGAAGGCGAGGGGCCAGATTAGAAGCGCATTCTAATCATAATATGAGGAGAATAACTGTCTTTCTCTTCACTCCGGCCACGCGGATCCCATCTCTACCGTTCATAGAGTGTGAGCTCCGAGATGTCGTCGAAGTCCGCGCGATTGAGTGTCCAGAGGCAGGCACTATGCTCGAGGGCGCATGCGGCGATCGCGAGGTCGGCCTGGCGCTGCCGCGCTCGCTTCACCTGTCGGTACAGCGCCGCAGCGCGCTCTGCCTCACGCGCACCAAAGACCGCGAGCATGTCAGACGCGAAGAACTGGTCGACCGCTTCCTTCTCGCCTTCTGCCCTCGGTCCACGAAGCCACTCGTACAACACGATGGTCGAGAAGGTGATGACGTCACCGTCTGCTGTCGCCGTGCGGAGGGCTTCCAGGGAACGTCCAGTCCCAGTAAAGGCATCGACCAGCAGCGATGTATCCAGATGAACCAACATCACTCTGCCGGCCGCCGCCACCCGAGCCGTCGGCCGCGGCGGATCTCGCGCAACTCCTCGTCCACCTCGGCCTGCGGGCGCGTGGGAGCTCGCGACATCAGATTGTCGATCACGCGCAGCTTCCGCGCACGCTCCTCGTCACTGAGCTTCTCCTCTCGGCTAGCGTAGACAGCGATCGCCTCACGAACGACGAGACTCTGCGCCTTCTTCTTGCGTTCCGCGATGGCCCGGATCGTCTGCATCGTCTCGTCATCGAGCGTGAAGGTCGCTTTGACCATATCGACATATTACCATATATACAGGCTGCTGGATGCCACTCGTGAACGGTGCTCCCTCCTCCCGAAGTGTGTCGAGCGCCTTTCGTGCTCGCGGCGTGAGCTTTCCTTCCATCACTCGCCACGAGTCGACGTCGAACTTCAGGAGCCGGCTTTAAGACAGCTTCTCGCCCTTAGAATCGAATGACAAGACCAACGCGCACGAGGCGGGGCGCCAGAATCTCCGTTGGGAAGCCGTAGCGCGAGCCGATCTGGTCGACCACGCCCACGATCGTGTCGGCATTGGTGGCGTTGAAGATATCGAGCTGCGGCTCGAGTGTCGTCGTGCCGAAGCGGAACGGTCGCGAGATTCGGAGATCGATCATTGTCACATCGGGCACCCGTAGCTCACCTCGCGGGAGGAGCCGCAGGTTCTGCGTGGACCGCGTGAGGTCTGGGTAGATCTCGCGATTGATCTGATAGGTCGGTTGCCTCGGATATCCCGTGTTGCGCACGAGGCTGCTGCTGAGCGAGATCTCCGCCCGCGGGATCACCCAGGTTCCGGCCACCTTGAAACTGTGCGTGGAGTCGTTGGCGACCTTGCCTTGCTGGTTGATCAGGTTGTTGGGATCGTTGAAGTCTCCGAGGTCGATGCCTCCCTCGTTGGTGCCGAAGGTATAGCCGAACAACAGCTGCCACCGATCTGCGAATCGCTTCGCTGCGGTTACCTCGATACCGTCGTAGTCGGTGTCCAAGAGCGGGATGTTCTCCCGGACATTGTCTTGCAGGCCGAGAAACTCGGGATCGAGGTTGTAGAACGTTAGCGTCCCCCCGCCGAGGGGATCAGCGATCTCGGTGGGTACATAGGCGTCGGGAGGCACCGCCGCGTTCCGGAAGCCGATATTCTTGCGATTCGTCCGATGGTGGTACATGGCGCCGACACGAATGTCGCCCAGGAGCTGATGTTCGATGCCGGCGGTGATTTCGTCCGAGTAGCCCCAGTCGGGCCCGTCGGCATCTGCATACCGTGTGGTCGCCGCCCCCGCAAAGCCCTCGAACGTGCCAAGCTCGCCGGTCTGCGGAAAGTCGTCGCCGTTGAGGTCGGACCAGGGGATGTTGGCGAGCGTGAGCGTGAAGGGATGTATCTGCGTGACATGGTCGATCCCGACCTGGAAGCCGTACCGACTATAGTTACCCTTGATTGCAGTGCGCCCGTCGCCAAAGAGGTCGTAGACAACGCCAGCGCGCCAAACCGGCATCCACTGCTCGTAGACGTCTCGGCGCTCGAGCTGCCGCTCGGGAACCCACGTCCCGGCCGGGCTCACTTGCTGCGGGATCCAGCCCGTGGCTGAATCGTGAGCTTGCCAGAGCCGTTCCAGATCAGGTTATCGTCGATGGCGTTCGTCCCATCCGAATTGAAGACGGCGAGCAGCTCTTTATCGACCTTCCATCGCCGGTACGACCCGAAGAACCAAATACGGTCGCGCACGACGGGGCCTGCGAGCGTCGCGTTGAGGTCGTACTGCTCCGTGATGGGGTTGCCACCGGGGAAGTCGAACTGTTCGCTGACCTGGTCGAAGTTCTCCGCCTGGAGGCTGTCATCGGCCCAGTAGTAACGTGCATCCCCGCGCCACGTGTTTCCCCCGGACTTGGTGACCATGTTCATGTGGATGCCGCCGATGGCAATCTCGGCGGGAATGGCCGACGTCTGATAGTTCACCTCCTCGAACATGCCCTGGTCGTAATAGACCATCGTGGAGCCACCCCCGCCGCCGGGCCAGTTCACCGCGAGACCGTCGATCGCGAAGGTCTTGTCGTCGGAGCGCGAGCCGTGCGCAGACACGGCGCTTTGCTGCATGCCCTGTGTGCCGCCCACATCATAGGTCGCCACCGTGACGCCCGGAATGAGCTTACCCACCGACCAGACGTCGCGCCCGGTTGGGATCTCCTCGAGCAGCTCTTGATTCATGATCGTCTGCTGCACGTTCGACCTCGTGTCGATGACCGGTGCCGCGCCACTGACCGTGACGGTCTCCTCCAAATCACCGAGCTCGAGCACCATGTCGACGGTGGCCACGAAGCCTGCCGCAATGCGAATCTCCTCGCGCTCCACGGCCTTGAAGCTGGTGAGCTCGAAGCGCAGCGCGTACGTCCCTGGGACGAGATTGTCGAAACGGTACTCGCCGCGATCATCCGTGATCGTGCTTCGCGAACCGCCGATGAGCCGATCGCTCTCCACCGTGACACTCACGCCCGGCAGGATAGCGCCGGAATCGTCGGTTACCGCACCAGCAATCGTCCCCGTTGTCAGTTGAGCTTGAGCCGCAAGCGGCCAGGCAAGCGAACACCCACACAGCAGAAGGCGAGTCCACACCCTTCGCATGGTTCTCCTTATGACACGATTGGATTGGCCGTACACGCTTCATCGTGCACGGGGTGGGCAATGGGGAAAGATTGTAGCAGCAAGGGGAAGGGCGTGGTGCCGGCGAACCGCGAAGACCACGAAAGTTCACCACTGAGGACACGAAGGATCAACCACGAAGGACACGAAGTTCACGAAGAAGAAAATCCAATTGGTTTCTTCGTGCTCTTCGTGTCCTTCGTGGTGAAATCTTTGTGTCCTTCGTACCCTTCGTGTCCTCTGTGGTTACGCGCGCCTGCCGACCGCCACCTCGGGCGCTTGCGCTGCAGGCTCCCGGCCAGGCGCTCGGCGCAAGCCCCTGAAGCCTTCCTCGAAGATGGTGTACAGCGTTGGCACGAACACCAGCGTGATGAGCGTGGACGTGATGAGCCCGCCAATCACCACGCGCGCGAGGGGGGCCTGTAGCTCGGCGCCCTCACCATAGCCGAGCGACATGGGCACGAGACCGAGGACGGTCGTGAGGGTGGTGATCAAGATGGGCCGGAGTCGTGTGCGGCCAGCGAGCTCCACGGCTTCACGCAGCGGCACCTTGTCTCTGCGCCGGAGCGTGATGGTGTAGTCCACGAGCAGAATGGCGTTGTTCACCACGATGCCCGCCAGCATGATGGCCCCAATGAACGCTTGCAAGCTGAACGCTGTGTTGGTGAGCCACAGGATGCCGACAACGCCAATCGCCGCGAGCGGGACGGAGAACATGATGATGAACGGATCGCGGAGCGACTCGTACTGCGATGCCATCACCGCATAGACCAGGAGAATCGCGAGCACGAGCAACAACTGGAGCTGCCGGAACGTCTTCTGCTGCTCCTCGAGCTCCGCACCAAATCCCACCGTGAAGTCGTGCGGAATATCGAGCCGAGGCAGGATCTCCCGGACGCGGGAAACGGCTTCGCTGAGCGGCACCTCGATCTCCGCGTTCACGGTGGTGATCCGCTGCTGATTCTTCCGGTCGATCTCGGTAGGACCAGCGTCGGGCTGCAGGTTCAGGAGGTTCTTTGCTTGGACGATGCTCCCGGACGGGGTCGTGACGAGCACGTCGCCCACGTCGGTCACGCGCCGCCGGTCCTCTTCGCGAAGACGCACGATAATCGGGTACTCCTCGCCGCGCTCGCGATAGAAGGCCGCCTGTCTACCAGCGATGTTGGTCTGCAGCGTGTCGGCAACCTGCCCCACCCCCATGCCGAGTGTGGCTGCCTTGTCACGGTCGACCCGAATCGCCATCTCGGGACGCCCCTCCTCGCGGTCGATACGGACGTCGGTAATGCCTGGAAGGGTCTGCATGGCGTCCCGGGCCGCCAAGGATAGGCGCCTGGCGTCCTCGAGATCGTACCCGCGAATCTCGAGCGAGAGACGGGATTCGGCCTGGTCGCCCAGGATACGGTTCAGCGCAAAATTGCCGCCCGAAGCGCGGGCACGCACCTCCACGCCGGGGAGGCCCGACAGCTCTCGCCGCAGCGCCTGTGCGATCTCCTCGCTGGAGCGCGATCGCTCCTCCTTGCGGGTCAGCTGGATTTCGATCTCACCCTCGTGCGTCGAGCCGCCCCGCCATCCGCCACCGCCGCCTTCCGTGAAAAGGCTTATCGCCTCCGGGACCGCCTCTCGAACCATCTGTTCCATCTGGATCAGGACCTGTTCGGTCCGCTCGATGCGCGTGCCCACGGGCAGCTCGATGTCGACATCGACCTCACCCTCATCGGTCTGCGGCATCAGCTCGAAGGAGAGCAGCGGCAGGATGAAGAGGGCAAGGACGAACAGGCCTGTTCCGGTGGCGAGCACCGTCGGCCGGTGAGCGAGCGCACGATGCAGGAAGCCTCGGTAGCCGTCATCGACGCGCTGGAGCCACCGCTCGCTCGTCTCGAACATGCGGCCGGACCACCCGCGACGCGCCTCGCCCTTGACGGGCGCCTTCAGCAGCAGCGCGCAGAGCACCGGCACGAGCGTCACCGCCACGAACAGCGACATCATGAGCGAGAAGATCACCACGACCGAGAGCTGCCTGAAGAGGATGCTCGAGAAGCCGGCGAGGAAGAAGAGCGGCACGAAGACGGCGATGTGGGTCAGCGTGGAGGCCACGATTGCCGACCACATTTCCTCGCTGCCATCGATGGCCGCCTGCACGCGATCCTTGCCCAGTTCCATGTGCCGCTGGGCGTTCTCGAGCACCACGATCGAGGCGTCGACGATCATGCCCACCCCGAGCGCGAGCCCCCCGAAGGTCATCGTGTTCAGCGTGTAGCCACCGAAATAGAGCAACGCAAACGTGCCGATGATCGAGATCGGGATCGACACGCAGATGATCAGCGTCGAGCGAAAGCTTCGCAGGAAGATGAAGATGATCAGGACGACCAGCACGGAGCCGAGCAGCACCGCCTCGCGCACCGCGGCAATCGACTGCTGGATGAAGATCGACATATCGCGCGTGATCCGCAAATTGACGCTTGGCATCTCGCGGTTGATGCGCTCGACCTCCGCGCTGATCCTCTCGGCCACGGCGACCGTGTTCTCGCCAGACTGCTTCGTGATGGTCAGGCGGATGCCAGGTTTTCCATCGAGCGTCACGTAGGAGCGCCGATCCTCGGTCCCGTCGCGCACCTCGGCCACATCGCGCAGGTAGACCGGGACGCCGAAACCAGACGACGCCGTCTGCGGCGTCGCTGACGAGACGCCACCGCGCGTCATCACGGCAATATTGCGAATGTCGTCCAGATCCGTGAACTGGCCTGGGCTGCGAAGGAGATACGTGAGGTCGCCTTCGTCGATTTCGCCGATCGGGACGTTCTGATTCTCGCTCTGGAGGAGCTGGACCACCTGATCGACCGGGAGTCCGAGCGCCGTCGTCTTTTCGCGCGAGAGCTCGACGAGAATCTGTCGGGCGAGGCCGCCCCGCACCTCAACCGCCGCGACACCCGAGATGCGCTCGAAGCGCGGCATGAGATCGTTCTCCGTGAGCTCGCGCAGCGTCACCGGATCGAAGTCGCCAGCGACCGCAATGAAGACAATTGGGAACTGCGACGAGTCGAACTTGTAGAGCGTGGGCGCGTCGGCATCCTCTGGAAGCTGGCCCCGCACGCGATCGAGCCGGGCACGCACATCGTCGGCGGCGACGTCGATGTCGGTGCCCCACGTGAAGTTGAGGCGCACCTGGCTGCTGCCCTCGTTCGAGCTCGAATTGATCTGATCGAGGCCAGCCACGGCCGCGACGGATCGCTCGATCGGCCGAGTGATCGATTCCTCGATTTCGCGCGGCCCGACGCCCTCGTAGTTGACCCGGATCGTCAGGCTCGGCATCTCGAGATCCGGCATCAGATCAACGGGCAAGCGAAGAAGGGCCACCGAGCCGAGCAGCAGGACGACGCTACAGAGCATGAAGACGGTGACAGGACGGTGGATGGCGAGGCGTGGGATGCTCATGGGAGCTCCTAGTGCTGGTTCCTTGTCAAGGCTCGAGGCGGCCCTCAGTCTTCACTGCGTGGCTTCCGTGCTGTCGGCCTGTTTTCAGCTCGAGACGTTCCGTTGCCGCTTCGCTGGTCGGCCACCTGCACCGCGTCACCGTGCCGGAGGCCCGCCGCGCCGGTTGTGACGACCTGCTGGCCTTCGCTCAGGCCGCTCACCACCTCGACTCGCTGGGGTTCCTCGATGCCCGTGCGAATCTCGGTGAAGCGCGCCGTCCGCTCGTTCACCAGGAACACGCCGCGTCGGCCCTCCTGGTCGACCACCGCGTTTCTGGGCACCACGAGAGCATCTTGACTATGCGCGGTCTGCAGACTGACCCGGGCGTACATCCCAGGCTTCAGCCGCGAGTCCGAATTCGGGACCTCGACCTCCATCTGCGCGGTGCGCGTTGCCGGATCCAGCACGGGCGCGAGGCGTGCCACGCGACCCTTGAAGGCTTCTCCGGGATACGCGTCCACCTGGACCACCGCGGGCACGCCAGGTTGCACCCGCCGGAGGTCCCGTTCCACGAGATTCACGACGAGACGTACGAGGCTGATGTCCACGACGGAGACAATGGGGCCCGCGGGGGAAACCTGGACACCCGGATCGAGGTAACGCTTCCCGACGAATCCATGGACCGGCGAGACCACACGGGTGTTGGCGAGGGTAATCCGCAGCTCTTCGAGCCGAGAGCCCGCCTGAGAGTACTGCGCTCGCGCGAGGTCGAGCTGCGCCCGCGCCGACTGTGCCGCAGCTTCGGCATCCTCGAGCGCCTGTTGGGCGAGAATCTTGCGCTCGAACAAACTGCGCGACCGCCGCGCGTTCGATTCCGCGACGCCCAGGTCCGCCTCGCGTTGCCGAATCGTGGCCTGGGCCACCTCGTAGGCCGACTCCTGCTGTCGCACCTGCTCTTGCAGCTCGCGGTCCTCGACGAGCGCCAAGCGCTGACCGCGCCGCACAGAATCGCCGATACGGACGTCCACAGCCTCTAGGCGGCCGCTTACCTTCGGCCCGACGTCGACGGTCTGCGCGCCAACCAGGTTGCCGACGACGGTCAAGTTGGCGCTGATCTCGCCACGCGTGACGGCTCCCAGCTCGACGGTCGGGGTGGGACGCTCGCCGCCCATCCTCCCGCCGCGCCCCCCCGTCGGTTGGCGCTCCGATGCAGGAGCGCCAGAGCGGCTATAGAAGAAGACGCCTGCTGCCACCGCGACGAAGAGCGCGAAGGCGATGAGAAACTTCCGCATGACGGTTCTATGTCTTATACCGGCCTTCTTGGCCCTCATTGAGGCGAAGGGCCATTGCCCGCCGCGCCGCCGCCTCCGGCACCCCCGGTACCGCCTCCGGCCGCCCCACTACCACCGCCGAGCCCCGCCGTTCCTGCGGCGCCTCCACCGCCGCCAGCGGCGAAGCCACCGGCGCCCGAGGGGCCAAACGACAGACTGCCGCCGGGCGCGAGCTGAACGCGCTCGAGCTCCACCAGCGCCCTGCGATAGTCGAGCACCCCGCGCAACTCGACATTGGCCGCATCGGCGAGATCGCGCTGCGCCTGCACGACGAAAAACGCCGTCGAGAGCCCCACATCGAACCGGGTTTGCTCGGCATCGAGCCGCTGTTGAGCCAGCTCCCGCGCGGCCTCTGCCGCGTCCACCTGCTCGAGTGCGCTTTCCACCTGCAGCGCCGCATTCGTAACCTCGGTCGCGACCTGTAGCTCGAGCGCCTTCAGTTCCATCTCAGCTTGTTGTCGCTGGAGACGGGCGCGCTGGTGGCTCGCGGCCGCAGGATTCGGCCCGATCGGATAGCTCAGTTGGAGCTCGATGTTCCAGGTGGGGAAGTCGCGGCCGGTCATCCGTCGAAGCGCGTCCCCAAAGTCGCCAGGGATCGTTTCGGACACGTCGCCGCCGAGGCCACCGTCGCGAAGGATTTGCGTCCCGCCAATACCTTGGAGCCCATACGATGCCACCAAGTCCACCGCCGGCAACGACTGGTTCTTATAGAGACGCGTGGTGAGATCCGTGGCCTCCAGACCGCGGCGTGCCTCTGCAAGATCCGTACGGCTTCCGAGCGCATTCTTCAGCGCGACGGTGACATCCACGTCCTGCTTGCTGACGCTCGGTTGGTCGACAGGATTGAGTCGGGCGTGCCAACGCGGATCACTCGTTCCCGTGACGATCAAGCGCTTGAGCGACAGCTCGGCGATCCGGTGTGTGGCCCTCGCCTGCGCCAGCGTCTGGCGACGAGCCGCCGCTTCCGCTTCTGCCTGGACCACGTCGAGCGGCGCCATGGCGCCGACCTCGACGCGTGCCTGGTTGTCCTCGACCAGTTTCTGCGCGAGCGCGAGCGATTGCTTCGCCACCTCTACGGCCTGAATGCCGTAGACCAGATCCCAGTACGCGTTGCGAACGTCGGCGGCGGTGTTCGTCAACGTGGCTCGCAACTGCACATTTGCGACGTCCCGGTTGATCTGCGTGAGCTCAATCTCGGTCCGCGTGGTATCGGTCCGGAAGTTGCGAAGCAAGGGCTGCGTCAGCACGGCCTCGAGCGACGAGTTGTACTGCGGATTGAATGTATTGAACTCGCTCGAGGACTCTTGTCGGCGGTTCAGCCACGAGAGTTGGAAGCCACCACCGCCCCAGGGTAGTGCCTGGTCCGCACCAAACGTGTAGGTCTGCGTGTCATCCGTGACACGTTCGCCGCCCGTGAGCTGATTCCGCGGCAGTTGCACCGTGTTGTTCTGGGTGATCGTCGTCTGGAGGACCGGCCGGTAGTTGCTGCGCAGGCCGGCCAGGCTGAGCTCTTCGAGCCGCGGGTTCAGCCGTTCGGCGGCGATCGTCGGGTTGTTCTCGAGCGCAAGGCTGACCGCTTCGTCCAGCCGAAGGTCGACGACCGGTGTGTCAGGCGTTGCCGGTTGGCCCAGTTCTGGTTGGCTCGGGGCCAACTGCCGTGCGCGCACTTCCGCCAACAGCTCCTCGACACGGGCGTCCGATGCTGGCAGGGCGCGTTCGCCGAGCGCGCCGGGCTGAGTCGTTTGCGCTGTGGCGTTGCCGGCGGTCTCGAGCCCGACAACCCCGGTGAGCGCAGCGGCGCACACGAGGTATCGGAACCTCACAGCTGCCTCCGAGCGCTGGGGGGATCCTGGGAGCTCTCTTGTTCCTTCTCGCGGCGTTCCCAGAACGCCTTGAGCTTTCGGCGTTGGTCGGGGCTGAGGACCTTGTACATCCGATAGAGCATCAGCGCGCGGGTGCGACCCAGCTCGCTCCTCGATTCCTCGACGTGATCGATCGCCTCGCGTACCTTGGCCTCTTTCGTTCCCTCGACGAGTAAGGTCGAGAGATGGGTCTCGCGTTGATCGAGGTCCTCCTTCAGGCGGTGCAGATCCGGCAAGAGGCTCTGAAAAATCCCTTCGAGCTTGTCAGATTGCTTGTCGGTGAGACCGATTTCTGCCTGACAGAGGTCCCATCGCCACCACTTGCGTGCCTGCTTTTCCTCGAGCGCTCCCGCAGCGGGATGCTCAGGCAGGGCACAGCCCGCCTTCAGCTCCACCGCCAGACGTGGGGCGCCAACAACGAACGCAACGATGAGCAGAAATGAGATGATCCAACGGCGCGGCATGCGCGAGCCTTTCTAACCTGTGACTACGACGACGGCGGGCACACTATTTACGACAAACCTTGATAACAGTGCGGCTTAGCGGTTTACATCCTTAACGTGAGGGGGCCGATCGGCTCGCCCTGTGAGCGTCGCCAGCCGCTCGACCGTCTCGCCAATGATGCTGTTGGGCGTCGATGCGCCGGCGGTCAAACCGACACGAACGCGCCCGGTTGACGGCAGCCACCCTCGCTCCACCGTCTCGCGCGCGGCCTGCGGCGGTCGGCCCAACGGAGGCACCGGCCGGTGGCGGATCTCGTCGTCCGAGACCAGGCACCGCGGCTCGGCAACGTGGAAGGTGGGAACGCGCTCCGCGCAGAGGCGCGCGAGGTTGCAGGTGTTGCTGCTGTTATAACCGCCCAAGACGAGCATGAGATCGAGCGGATGCTCGCTCAACAGCTCGACGATGGCGTCCTGTCGTTCCTGCGTGGCGCTGCAGATGGTGTCGAAGTGACGGTAGTGGTCGGGGAGCGCCGGCTCGCCGTATCGGTCCCGCATGGCGTCGCGGAACATCTCGGCGATCGCCAACGACTCGGACATCAACATCGTCGTTTGGTTGGCCAATCCGACGCGCACGAGATCGCGATCCGGATCGAAGCCGGGTGACGCTGCGGCACTGAACCGTGACAGGAAGCCGGATCGATCCCCTCCGTGCCGGATGTACTGGCACGCCGCGCCTGCCTGAGCCTCGTTGAGCACTACGAGATAACGGCCGCTGGGGTACTTCAGTGCCTGCGACGCGGTTGCGCGCGT
Source organism: Luteitalea sp. (assembly GCA_009377605.1). NCBI lineage: Bacteria > Pseudomonadati > Acidobacteriota > Vicinamibacteria > Vicinamibacterales > Vicinamibacteraceae > Luteitalea > Luteitalea sp. The sequence goes on along the minus strand of WHTT01000031.1, from coordinate 14,653 downwards.
CTCTTCGTGCTTTACCTTGCCGTGAATGATGGCCGTGAAGCCTTCACGCGCGTAGCGTGTGACGTTCTTCCAGACGTTGAGCACGGAGCCGCACGTGGTGTCGACGAGCGTGCAGCCGCGGCTCTGCAGGTATTCGAGATCGGTGACGGTCACACCAAACGCCGGCAGAATGACGACATCGTCCCGGCCGAGCCTCTCGGCCGATTCGCCAGGGTCGGTCAGGAAGCGAATACCCGCCGCTCGAAGCCGCCCGTTGACCTGGGGATTGTGAATGATCTCACCCGTGAGGTACACGCGGCGGTCCTCGAACTTCTTGCGCGCTTGGTACGCGTAGTCGACGGCTCGATCGACGCCGTAGCAGAAACCAAACTCACGCGCGAGGTGGACGACCAACCGGCCCGACTGGTGGTGGAAGCCGTTCTGCTTGATCCGATCGACCAGGGCACTGTGGTAGTCGTCGGCGAGGGCATCGGCGACGGCGTGCTTGAGATCGAGTCCCTTGCGGAAAATCAGCGACGGCACAACCTATCTATTATAGAGGTAAGAGGTTTAAGGTTCGAGGGTCAAGGTTGGGGTGTACGACGCTCCCAGGCTGGCGTCCGGAAGCCCGGGAGCTTCAAAACACCCCCACAAACCTCGAACCTCGAACCTCTTACCTCGAACCTTGATATTGCGCCGACGCGAACGTGGCGGAGACCCGTGGCGTGAGGTTGTCGAGTGCCCTGAGCTCCGGGCTACCCAGGGAGGTGAGGGCAGCGTCGACTTCGAACAGGAGCGCCTCTCCATCGTCGACGCTTGGCGCGAGCGGCCGCGACGCCGGTACGGCTGGGGCCGGCGCCTGGACGCCCGTTGCGGTCGCGCGGCTCACCGATGGGCCCGCAGCCCGGTCCAACGAGACGAATTGGCCGGTCATGAGGCCAAGGAACAGACCGGCGGCCGCCGCGGCCGCGATCCACCGACGCGACGAGAGGGCGGGACGGAAGCGGACGGCAGCACGGCCCGGGAACAGCAGCAGGCGACCGCGCTCCTGATCGCCATCGAGGCGACGCATGACAGCGGTGACTTGGCGCTCCAAGCGGCTGGTGGAGAAGAGCTCGTCCAGCGAGCCGCGAGCCGCGTCTGCGAGATCGGCAAGTGCAGCCTGCTGCTGATCCGCGCGTCGGCGGCAGATGTCGCAGACGGCCAGATGCGCTCGCGATCGTGCGTCAGGACGCTCCGAATCCTGTGCGTCTGGAGTGGGCAGTGTGTCCTGACCTGCGGCGGTGATACGCAACAACTCGTGGTCGGCAAGATGCCGTTCCCCAAGATGCCGTACCCTGGGCCAGGCGGTCCACAATTTGTCGAGCACTCACAAGCTCCCGACGCTACAGCCTTCACCAGCTGCGGCGCCTGTGGTAACCAGCGCGTTTTACGCGGTCGAGGATCCCTCGCTACTTGCTGCCGTAGGGAGCGCGTGGCCTTCCGCCTTCGCGCGTCGCGCTTCGGCGTTCTCCGTCTCATGGCGACCGTTTGCAAATGCTGGATCATCGGCCAGCAACCGACGGAGGCGCCGGAGCGCGCGGAAGAGATGCACCCGAATCGTCGCTTCGCTCAGTCCGGTGACCTCGCTCACCTCGCGCGTGCTATGGCCTTCGATCTGGCTCAACATGATCACCGTACGCTGGCGATCCGGCAGCCGTCGCACAGCGTCGAGCAAGCGGGCGCCACGCTCGCGGCGAAGCAGCGCCGTTTCGGGTGACGCCTCGCGTGTGGCGCTGCGAGCCATCACGTCGGCGCCCGCGCTATCGGTCATCGGCACCATCCACCGCTCACGCCGTGTGCGCGCCTTCAAACGGTCGAGGCAGCCGTTGACCAGAATGCGCGTGAACCACACGTCGAACGAGCGGGCGGCGTCGAAATCGCCGAGGTGCGTGAAGGTCTTGATGAACGCGTCTTGGACCGCCTCATCGGCCTCGGCGACGTCACGCAAATACCAGTAGGCGATCCGAAGCGCGCGCCGCTGGTGGCGGCGGACGACCTCGGCATACTCCTCGCGCGCCGCCGCCTTGTTGCCCTCTGCGAGCAGCGACTTCACCACGACCGCTAGGTCGGACTCGGACCCCGGCGCTGGAGCAAGTGGAACCGGGGGCTGTCCGCGCACTACCATTGGCATACGTTACTCGCTGTCGGGCTGTTTACGGTCCCGGCACGCCGGGCCCCTGAGGGCCCGTGGTGGGCAAAATTCGAGTCTAGCAGGGTCGCACGCTTCCGTCCACGGTATGCATGTCCAACCACGACTATCTGGCCTGACACTGTTCATCGACGCGGACGACACGCTGTGGGAGAACAACGTCTATTTCGACCGGGCGATTACACAGGTCGCGCAGTCGGTGGCGCGGCAGGGCCATTCGCCGGCGCGGTTTCGCGAGACGCTGCTCGCCTTCGAGCGCGCGCGTGTGCGCACCCATGGATACGGCCTCGCCAACTTCCGCCATTGCCTGGAGCTGGCCTGCGAAGCGCAGGTTCCGACGCCTGACTTGGCCGACACGCTCCGGGTCGTCGAGGCGCAAGTGATGCTCCTCGCGCGGCGCGGCATCGAGTTTCTGCCCGGTGTGACGGAAACGCTCCGCCAGCTTGCGGGGCGGCATCGGCTGATCCTGCTGACGAAAGGGAATCACGACGATCAGCTCGCCAAGGTGGCCCGCTCCGGCGTGCACCTGCTCTTCCACCGCGTGGACGTGCTGCGCGAGAAGGACACGGCAGCGTACGTCGACGCCGCTCGCCGGCACGGCATCCGGGCAGGCACTGGCTGGATGGTGGGCAACAGCCCGCGATCCGACATCATCCCGGCGCTCGCCGCGGGCCTCAGCGCCGTCTTCATTCCGCATCCGGACACCTGGGCGCTCGAGCTCGCCGAGCTTCCTGACCACACGTCCGAGCGCCTGCTCGTCCTGGAGCGATTCGAGGAATTGACGGAACATTTCTAGCGGGCCGCGGCCTTCGGTCGCGCCCCACGCCCTTCGCCTCCGCTCAGGGCGCCCCGAGCGAGCGACAGCGAGTCGAGGGGCGACGCTCACTTGTGAGCCCCGAAACTTGACCCAAATGCGTCAAGTTTCGGGTTCTCAAGGGTTCTAGGTAGGGCCGCCTCGCCGAGCCGGCCGTCATCTCGCCGAGGTATCTTTACGGCGCGTTCGGCGAACGAGCCCTACCCAGTCCTGACACCTTCATTTGCCAGAGCATGAACGCGTAGTCGAAGGCAATCTCGCGGAGGCGGTCGTAGCGCCCCGACGCGCCGCCGTGGCCGGCGCTCATGTTCGTCTTGAAGATCAGCGGGTTCTCGTCGGTCTTGAGCGCGCGCATCCGCGCCACGTACTTCGCAGGCTCCCAATACATCACTTGACTGTCGTCGAGCGACGTCTTGACCAACATCGCCGGATACGCCTTGCGCGCGAGGTTCGTGTATGGGCAGTACGACCTGATGTACTCGTACTCCGCCTTCTTTGCTGGGTTACCCCACTCTTCGAACTCCGCTACGGTGAGGGGGAGCGACGGGTCCGACATCGTATTGATGACGTCGACGAACGGGACATGGGCCACAACGGCCTTGAAGAGATCTGGTCGCATGTTGGTGACCGCGCCCATGAGCAAGCCGCCCGCGCTGCCGCCCTCGATCACCAGGCGATCCTTGGCGCCATACTTCTTTGCGAGGAGGTGCTCGGCAGACGCGATGAAGTCGGTGAAGGTGTTCTTCTTGTTCATCATGCGTCCCGCATCGTGCCACGGCTTGCCGAGGTCGCCGCCGCCGCGAATGTGCGCGAGCGCGTAGACGACCCCACGATCGACGAGACTGAAACGATTGGATGAGAACCGGACATTGCTGGGGAAGCCGTACGAGCCGTAGGCCGTCAAGAAGAGAGGCGCGCTCCCGTCGCGCTTCAGTGTCTTCAGATAGACGAGCGACACGGGGACCTTGGCGCCGTCCGCGGCGGTTGCGTAGATCCGCTCGGTGGCATACTTCGTGCGCTCGTAGCCGCCGAGCACCTCGTCTTCCTTCAGAAGCCTGGTCTCTCGCGTCTCCATGTCGTACTCGAAGACGGAGCTCGGCGTGACGAACGACTGATAGTGGTAGCGAAGCTCTGTGGCGTTGAACTCCGGGCCGGGCGCCGGGACCGCCGTGTAGACCGGTTCCGGGAATGGGACGCCCTGCCACGCCGTGCTGCCGAATCGCTGAACGCGGATGACCGGCAGCCCGTGCTCCCGCTCCGCGAGGACCAGATGATCGCGGAAGAGAATCACGCTCTCCAGCATGACGTCCGCGCGATGCGGGATGAGCTCGATCCAATTGGTGCGGTCTGGCCTGTCACGCGGCGCCGTCATGAGACCGAAGTTCCGGCCGGCCTGATTGGTTCGGATGTAGAACAGGTCGCCACGGTGGTCGACGTCGTACTCGTGGTCGTCCTCACGTGCTGCGATGAGCTGCCATGCCGCCGTGGGCTCGTCCGTGCGAAGGTAGCGCACCTCCGACGCCGTATGGCTCTCTACCTCGAGGAAGAGGTAGTCCTTGCTGCGCGAGCGCGACACGTGCACACGGAACCGCTCGTCCTCTTCCTCGTACAACAGCGAGTCGCCTTGTTGGCCAATCGTGCGGCGATACAACCTGTATGGTCGCTTGGCGGCGTCCGGTATGGTGTAGAACAGCGTCTGGTTATCGGCGGCCCAGGCTATCGTGACGATTTTTTCCACCGGGCTTTCTATCACCTGGCCGGTTCGCAGATCTTTGACGTGCAGCCGGTAGTCGCGGAAGCCAGTGTTGTCCGTTGCATAGGCGACGAGATTCCCATCATCGCTCACCGCGACTGCGCCGAGGGCCATGAACTTCTCGCCCACGGCGAGCTCGTTGACATCCAGATAGATCTCTTCGCCTCCGTCGACGCTGCCTTGCTTGCGACAGAGAATTGGGTATTGCTTGCCTTGCTCGGTCCGCGTGTAGTACCAGTAGTCGCCCTCTCGGTAGGGGACCGACAAGTCGGTCTCCTTGATCCGCGCGACCATCTCCGCATAGAGCGTTTCCCGTACTCCCTCGAGTGGTTTCATCACCGTGTCCGTGTATGCGTTCTCGGCTTCGAGGTATTTGAGCACCTCCGGGTCGGACTTCTCCCGCAGCCAGAAGTAGTCGTCCACGAACCGATCACCGTGCAAGTCACGAACCTTGGGAATCCTCTTTGCCACAGGGGGTGTGTCCTCGCTCCTCGCGGCTCCGCGTTCGTCCGCAGCGCCAGCGGCGAAGCCAATAGTCAGGATGAATAGCCTAGCGGTCCAATACGCGTGTCTCATGGTCCTGTCCTCTGCACGTCAGGGGAGGGGCGACGCACGCTTCGATCGCGCGACGCCGCGAAGCGGATCCGCTGAGGAACATTATCACGGCGATTCATGGCCAGCGGGACGCGTCAGGACGTCAGCCGATCGAGTCTGACGATTCGGGATCCGTGAAAGTAGTAGGTGAGCACGTCGTTCGGTGTGTGGCCGGCCTTGATGCGGCCCATCATGCCGGTCTGGCAAAGCCCCGCACCGTGGCCGAAGCCCTGGCCATCGAACACGAACGTGTCGCCGTCGCGGCGAACCGTGTAGCGTGGGCTGCGAAGGCTCGTGGGCCCTTCTGCCTGCATGACGACGCTGCGCAGCTCTTCACCCCGCACGAGCCCGTTCCGACGGCCGGTCAGCGCCACCATACGGACCCGGCCTGCCGGATCCCGCTCGACGACCTGAAAGCCATCGATGCGGCCGTCGACGCGAGTGCGGGGTGAGCCGTCGAGGTCGCGCGTGAGCCGGGCCGATGACAGGCGAAAGGTCCAGCGAGCCGGCCGTTCTCGCAAGCAGAAGGGGTCGCGCACGCCTCGCAGGTATGGCACGGCCGGTCCCGGCCAGATCTGGTCGGCGTCGCTCGTGTGGCCACCGCAGTGCGCGTGGAACAGCGCGCGGATGGGCCGCCCGTCGTGCGCGATGACGAGGCCACGCGTCGTCTCCACCGCGGCGGCAATCACGTCATCCGAACGCGTGGGGTGTGCCCGATCCGGAAGCAACTGGCAATGTGTGGTCGAGCAGAGGTCGAAGCCCTCCTCGGCGTGCCGTCCGATGTTGGCGAGCGCATACGTGCGCGCGACGATGGCTTGGACCTCGTAGATACGCTGGGCCCACGCCGCGTCGCGGGTCGAGACGACGATCTCCGCACCGACCGTCAGCCGTACGTACTCCTCGAGATCGAACGTCACGACGTGCGCGGCGCCGTTGTGACGAGTTTGGACGCGGAGTGTTGCCGTGCGGCCCCGCGGCACAGCCGGCTCCCCCGGTTGCAGCACGGGCGGCTTGTGGCCACTCCGACACCCCGCTAGCAGGGAGGGAGACACGGCGCCCAAGACGAAGAGCGCCGGCAACAAGAGCCGCCGGCAAGACACGCGGCATGATACCGCGACGAGCTGGACGGCTCGGCGGGGCGTTCCTACGTCACCATGGCAGGTGCGCTCGGCCGAGCCCCGGATGGTAGGGCGCGTTCGCCGAACGCGCCGCGCTCGAACCATGCTTCCAGAGTTGACGGATCGGGCCATGGCCGGTAGCATAAGGTCATTGCATGATACCCATGCCGTATCGTCATGTGAGACGAGGCCCGGAGCCTTCATGAGCACCGACGTTCAGCACGGCCAAACGCTCGAACAGCAGGGCATCCGCCACGCACGCGCTCACTGGAACCTCCCGCCGGCCGCCCTCTTCGAGCATGCCCTCTGCCGCGGCGAAGGTCTCGTCGCCGACACCGGTCAGTTGGTCTGCGTCACGGCGCCCCACACGGGCCGCTCTCCCCGTGACAAGTTCATCGTGCGAGAGGCCTCTTCGGAAGGCGACATCTGGTGGGGTGAGGTCAACCGGCCGATCGAGCCGAATCAGTTTGCCGCGGTCCAGCGTGATCTGATGAGCGCGCTCGAAGGCAGGGAGCTCTTCGTTCAGGACTGCTACGGTGGGGCAGACCCGCAGTATCGACTGCGAGTGCGAGTCATCACCGAGCGCGCCTGGCACAGCCTGTTCGCGCGGCACCTCCTCTTGCCCGTAGGCGACCCGGAGGAGCTTGCAGCATTCGTCCCAGAGTTCACCATCGTTGCTGCACCGAGCTTCCAGGCGGATCCGGCATCGCACGGGACCAACTCCGGTGTGTTCATCCTGGTGAGCTTCGAGCAGCGGCTGGTGCTGATAGGCGGCACCAACTATGCCGGTGAGATCAAGAAATCCGTCTTCACCGTCATGAACTACTTGCTGCCGCAGCGGGGCGTGCTCCCGATGCACTGTTCGGCCAATATCGGCGAGCGAGGCGACGTCGCGCTCTTCTTCGGGCTCTCAGGTACCGGTAAGACGACCCTGTCGAGCGATCCGGAACGCGGTCTCATCGGAGACGATGAGCACGCCTGGAGTGACGACGGGATCTTCAACATCGAGGGCGGTTGCTACGCGAAGATGATCCATCTGTCGGAGGAAGCAGAGCCCCAGATCTACCGCGCGACACGCCGCTTCGGCACGGTGCTCGAGAACGTCGCCATTGATCCCGTCACGCGGGTAATCGACCTGGACGACGACTCCACGACCGAGAACACTCGCGGCGCGTATCCCCTCAGCTATGTCGGCAACGCCGTCCCCAGCGGCACCGGCAGCCACCCCAGCAATATTGTCATGCTTGCGGCCGACGCGTTTGGCGTTCTGCCGCCCATTGCTCGGCTCACGCCTGAGGCAGCCCTCTATCAGTTCTTGTCCGGCTACACCGCCAAGGTTGCGGGCACCGAGCGTGGCGTGACCGAGCCGACCGCCACCTTCAGTACCTGCTTCGGGGCGCCGTTTCTGCCGTTGAGTCCCGGCACCTACGCACGTGGTCTCGGGGAGCGGATCGCCAGACACGGCGTGCGGGTGTGGCTGGTCAACACAGGATGGAGCGGCGGACCGTATGGTGTCGGCAGGCGCATGCCCATCGCCTACACTCGCGCCATGCTGCACGCCGCGCTCCAGGGTGCGCTGGAAGACGTGCCCTACGAGACGAATACAATCTTCAACCTTGCTGTGCCGACAGCCGTCCCAGGCGTGCCGTCCGACATCCTGTCACCCCGCGAGACGTGGGCCGACAAGGCCGCATACGATAGCCACGCCATCAAGCTCGCTCGTATGTTCATCGAGAACTTCTCGGCGTTTGCTTCGTCCGTATCGCCTGCAGTCGTTGCCGCCGGACCCCGTCTCTAGCGACAAGAGGGAGGTTCGAGGTCCAAGGGTTGGAGCTTCGAGCCTCCCGGTGTAACTTTGAGCGTGTCTGCTTGTTCGGTGAACTGCTCTGACGAGCATTCGATCCGAGCTCGCACTTGAACCTCTAACCTCTCACCTTGACCCTCGACCCTCAACCCTCGAATCTCGGACCTCGAACCTTCCTCGAGGCCGTCATTGGGCTCGAGATTCACGCCCAGCTCAGGACGGCCACCAAGATCTTCTGTGGCTGTAGCACGGCATTTGGTGCGCCGCCGAACAGCCACGTCTGTCCGGTATGCCTCGGCCTACCAGGCGCCCTTCCCGTGCTGAACGAGGCCGCCGTCGAGGCTGCCATGAAGGCGGCTCTCGCGTTGGGTTGTCGCGTGTCTCCGGTCTCGATCTTCGCACGCAAGAACTACTTCTACCCGGATCTTCCCAAGGGCTACCAGATCTCGCAGTATGAGGAGCCGTTGGCGGTTGAGGGTGGGTTGACCATCGATGGCGATCAGGCATCGGAGACGGTCCGCATCCGGCGCGTCCACCTGGAGGAGGATGCCGGCAAGTCGCTGCACGAAGGCTTCGCAGACTCCGCCCGGTACACCTACCTCGACTACAACCGCGCAGGCGTTCCCCTCATCGAGATCGTTACGGAGCCAGATCTCTCAACCGCCTCCGCAGCGGCCGAGCTCTTCACGAGGCTTCGGGCCATCCTGGTGGCGATTGGCGTGAACGATGGCAACATGGAGGCCGGAAGCCTGCGATGCGACGCCAACGTATCGGTGCGGCCTGTTGGCAGCCGTGAGCTGGGCGTGAAGGTCGAGGTGAAGAACCTCAACTCGTTCAAGTTCCTCCAGAGAGCGCTAGAGTACGAGGTGCAGCGTCAGACCGACGCGTTCGCCACGGGCGGGCGCATCGTGCAGGAGACGCGCTTGTTCGATCCGGCGAGTGGACGCACACAGCCGATGCGGTCGAAAGAGGAAGCCCACGATTATCGGTACTTCCCAGAGCCGGACTTGCCGCCGCTCGTGATTGCAGACGCGTGGGTGGAGCGCGTACGCGCGCGCCTGCCGGAGCTGCCCGACCAGCGTGCCCGGCGATTCGTGTCGAGCTACGGCCTCCCGGAGTACGACGCGCGTGTGCTGACACAGTCGATGGCGGTGGCCGACTACTTCGAGCGCGTGGCTGTCAGCGCCCCGGCCAAGGCGGCAAGCAACTGGGTGATGGGAGAGGTGCTGCGCCGCCTCAATGCCGATGAGCGCGACATCGCGCAGCTCCCGGTGGCGCCAGACGCCCTTGCAGAGCTCATTCAGCTCGTCGAGCGGGGCCGAATCAGCAGCTCGGTCGCCAAGGAGGTCTTCGAGAAGATGTATCTCTCCGGCGATCGCGCGAGTGTCATCGTGGAGCGCGACGCGTTGGTGCAAATCGATGACGAGGAAGCGATTGCCGCGGTCGTGCGGCAGGTCACCGCCGAGCACCCGGCAGCCGTGGCACAGTATCGCGGCGGCAAGCCGCAGGCGCTCGGCTTTCTGGTCGGCCAAGTGATGCGCCGGACGGGCGGCAAGGCCAACCCTCGGCGCGTGAACGACCTGTTGAAACGTGCGCTCGAAGCACCCGGCTCACCTTGACCCTCCTCTCTGTCCTACGACCTGCCTGCTTCTACCTGGTCATCACGCTCGTCGTTACATGGCCCGCGGCGGTCTCGCTCACCTCGCATCTCATCGCGCCGATCGGGCCGGGCGATCCGTATCTCAATCTGTGGGTGCTCGGCTGGGATTTGAGCGTCCTCTTCAGCGACCCAATCGCCTTTCTCGACGGCCGTGTCTTCGACGCTCCCATCTTCCACCCCGCGACGCAGACGCTCGCTTACAGCGACCACCTGCTTCCGCAGGCGCTCTTGGTTGCGCCGATCTACGCCGTGAGCGGCCAGAACCTGGTGCTCTGTTACAACCTCCTGCTGCTCGGATCGCTGTGGGGCAGCGCGCTCGCGATGTACGTCTTTGCGCGAAGCATCACCGGTTCGACGGTGGGGGCGCTCATGGCTGGGCTCGTCTGGGGCTTCTGGCCGTATCACTTTTCGCATCTCATTCACTTGGCGCTGCAGGGCACCTATGTGCTGCCGCTTGCGTTCCTGTTTCTCCATCGCCTCATGGCGGGCCGCCGGTGGCGTGACGTCGTCGGGCTTGGCGTGACGGCGGGGATCAACGCGGCTTCTTCTGTCTACTACGGTGTGATCGGCGCCTTGGGCCTCGCGGTCGCGGCGCTTGCGCTGCTCGTCAGCATCGGCGCCCGTCGCCGCGGCGCCCTCGTAGGGCGCCTTCTCATCGCGGGTGCTGTCGGCGTAGTCGTGATTGCTCCCATTCTGCGGCCTTACTGGCAGGTCCAACAACGTGAGGGCTTCGGTCGTGTCCTGATCGAGGCGGCTCGTCATGCTGCAACGCCGTCTAGCTACGCAAGTGTGCCGCCGACGAACCTGCTCTACGGCGTCACCGGGGCGCTGGCCGAGGCGCGGTCGGTCGAGGATGGCCTGTTCGTCGGTGTCGTGGCGCTGGTGTTGGCCCTGTTCGGCGTGTGGCATGGGTGGCGGCGAGATGCCAAGCCACTGGTCTGGGCGATGCTCGCCCTGATCATCGTCGGCGGCCTCTTGTCATTGGGACCGGACGGAGCGCGGTCTGTCTATGCTGCTCTCCATCGGTGGGTATTTGGATTCCACGCCGTGCGGGCGCCGGCCCGCTTCGCCATCCTCGTCGCGTTTGGCGTTGCCGTTTTGGCTGCCGTCGGGTTGGGGAAAAGGTACCCGGTTCCTTTTTCCGGTTCCTTTCTCCCCATCCTCCTCATCCTGCTCGCGTGCGTCGAGTATCTCAATCGACCGCTGACACTCGTGTCGGCACCGCCGCTGACGACTCAGACTGGCGCGTGGCTGGCGCGCGCCAAAGGGCCTGGCGCCGTCGTCTATCTCCCGCTCGCGCGGGATCTCGGAAACACGCCGTTCATGCTTCAGACGCTGGAGCACCGACGGCCAATCGTCAACGGCTACAGCGGTCAGCGGCCCATGTTCTACTCGGCGCTGTCGGACGCCCTGGCGGGTTTTCCGTCGTCCGATGCGCTCTGGACCCTCGATGAGCTGGACGTACGCTTTGTCGTGACCAACCGCGCCGTGGACACAACGGCGTGGCCGCTCGTCGAGCGAGCACGCGTGAGAGATCCGACGCTCGGGCCCGAGACGCGCATCTATGAGCTCGCAGAGAGCAGTGAGTTGGAGGCGCGCTTGGGCCCGGCAGCGGTTCCACCGCCGCCGCCCGCTGGCCCTATACCTTTCGAAGTCGGCGAGCGTGCGACGTACCGTGTGCTGTGGGTCAGCGCCGGCACATCGCTCCCGGCTGGCCGTGCGACATTCGAAGTACAGCCCGGCGGCACACCTGCCCAGACACCCGGTGTGCAGCCGCTCGCCGGCGGGGCGCACTACCGGTTCGTTGTGACGGCAGCGACGGCGCCTTGGGTCGCTCGCTTCTTCGAGGCGCGCGACCAGTTCGCGACCTGGACGGACGGCGCCTTGTTCCCGCTGCTGCACGAGCGACATCTGCGCGAGGGACGCCGCACCGTCGATCTCCTGATCCACTACGAGCGAGAGAAACAGACGGCAACGATGCTGCGGCCGAGGGCAGGGGGAGTGGAGCGCGAGATGTCGTTCCGCGTGGCGAAAGACGTCCGCGATCCGTTGGCGGTCTTCTTTTACGTGCGCACGTTGGAGCTGGCGTCAGGTCAGCGCGTGCGCGTCCCGATCACCGACATGGGCCGGACGATGGTGCTCGAGGTGTTGGGCAGGAGAGTGGAGTCGGTCAACGTGCAGGGCAAGCAGGTCGAGGCACTTCGGATCGAGGCGGGACTGCAGCGGCGTGTGGAAACGCGCCAGCCGCCGGAGATTCGCGTCTGGCTATCTGGAGACGCGCGGCGGCTGCCAATCCTCGCGGAGGTTCGCGCTGGCTTTGGGGCGCTGCGATTGGAGCTGGACAATTACGCACGGACCGAGAGTAACAGATGAGGTGGAGCGTCGATGAACGGGGACGAACGGATCGATGGAAGCGCGTCGATCCATGTCCCTGTGCGACGCTCCCACGGTTGACAGGCCGAACACAGGGTGTTTACAGTTAGGAACGGTCACAAGGACAGCCGTTGCTGCATGGAGTCACGCGTGTCAGACTGCCCGAGCGACCTTAGAGCCCCCAACTTGGAACATCGTACCCCGAACTCGAAACGTCGAGCGTCGAGTTCGTGCCTCCCTCCAATCTGCATCGAGTTCTATCGTGAAGAGCTCTTGAAGCACCATCGTTGCCTTCGCCAGCAGTGTTATTCGGAGGATGCGATGTGTTGCCTCGAGGCAGCGCTGACGCGTCTCGATGGCTGCTTGGAAGACTTATGCAGGAGCGGTGAGGCGGATCATGTCGTGAGCTGCATCCTACATCAATTCGATCACGTGACCCGCCTTTCCACCTTTGCCTCTCACGCGAACCTGCACTGACGACTAACTCGAGTCCACGTGCGCGGAGCGATCTCGCCGCTATCGTAGACGCGGCGATTGCGGCTGCGAGTGCCCACCCCCTCGTGGAGAGCGCGATCGCGACCGCGAGACTTCCAGGCTTCGACCTCGCGCGCTCGACAACGTTGATTGCCGCCGGCAAGGCTGCAGCGGCGATGACTTCGTCATACCTCGACCGGGCGGGCGCGGCTTGTACGGGCGGTGTGGTGGTCAGCGCGCACGGACGCACGCCGTTGCCGGATCGGGTCGCCTGGGTCAACGCGGGACATCCGGTGCCGACGCCTGGCAGCGTTCGCGGTGGTCACCGTGCGTTGCAGCTCGCGGCCCTGACCCCGGTCGACGCACAACTGCTCGTGTTGCTCTCGGGTGGCGCGTCGGCGCTGCTGGCGGTGCCGCATCTGTCGATCACGCTCGACGACAAGCAGGCGGCGACGACCGCGTTACTGCGCGCCGGTGCTGCCATCCATGATTTGAATTGTGTGCGCAAGCATCTGTCGGCGATCAAGGGAGGACGTCTGGCGGCGGCGAGCGCGGCGCCGACCTTCACGTTGGCGATCTCCGATGTCGTCGGGCCAGTCGAGGATGATCCGAGCGTCATCGGGTCCGGCCCCACGGTGCCCGACCCGAGCACGTTCCGCCAGGCGCTCGCGGCCGTGGCGGAGCTCGGTGTGGGAGACGCGCTGCCGCCGATCGTGCGCCTGCTGCTCGAGCGAGGCGCGCGCGGTGAGGTGGAAGAGACGCCCAAGCCGGGCGATCGGCGGCTGGCAAACGGTGGCTATCTCGTCATTGGGAGCCGCCGCTCGGCAATGGACGGAGCGCAGCGTGAGGCTGAGCGCTGTGGCTACCAGGTGCACGTGACGGAGGCGGCGGTGACAGGCGAAGCTAGAGAGGTCGCACCTGATCTCCTGGCGCGGGCGCTGGCGTATCGTGCGGAGCGAGACGGGCCATGCTGCATCATCTCGTCCGGAGAGACCACGGTTCAGGTGCGCGGCTCGGGCAAGGGCGGTCGAAACCAAGAGCTGGCGCTCGCGCTCGCGGAGGCGGTCGCCACGGCGCCGCGTCCGGTGTGGCTGGCGAGCGTGGGCACGGATGGCATCGACGGACCCACGGATGCCGCGGGCGCCATTGTCGATCCCACCACGGCCGTGCGCGCCGCGCGCCTGGGTTTCGTGCCGTCGCATGCGCTCGAGGCGAACGACGCGTATCATTTCTTCGAACGGCTCGACGATCTCGTGCGAACGGGACCGACGGATACCAACGTCGGCGACTTGCAGGTGGCTCTGGTTCTATGACTGGACACTGCCATGGCAAAACTCAAATGGGCCCTCTGGATCACGGGCGGGCTGGTCCTCGCCCTCCTGGCTGGGTATCTCTACGGTTGGTGGGGAGCATCCACGTTCGAGCAACAGCGCGATCGCGCGCTGCTGCGCCTACATCTCTCTCAGGCGACCGCGCTGGTCCTCGATGCGCGGGTCAGCGTCTACACGAAGAATTTCGGGGACGCGAGCCAGCAGCTCGACCAGGCCAAGCACTATATTGCTGGCGCGCGTCCGCTGCTGCAGCGCCGCGGCTCGCGTGATCAGATTCCCAACCTCGATCAGGCAGCAAAGCTGATCGAGCAGGCGCAGGCGCTCACGCGAGAGTTCAATCAGGACGCGAACAGTCAGGCCGAGCAGGCCGTCGAGCGGCTTCGCAAGGTGTATCAGGCCACGCCGTCGCCCGAGGGGGCGTCGTGATGGTAGGGACGCCTCGCCGAGGCGTCCCTACGGCGCGCTCACGCCTTCGCGCTCCGCGCTACGGCGGACGAGTCGGCGAGCGCGCCCTACCGCTCCGTACGTAGCGGACGAGGGCTGAAGGCCTTCGCGACGTGGC
>WHTT01000030.1 GCA_009377605.1 Luteitalea sp. | reverse complement strand
CGCAGACCGCCACGACATGGGATGGCGCGCTGGACACGCTCAAGCGCCTGGTTGAGACCGCCGGAACGGAGCGCCTCCGGTTCCTGGTTTCCGCGCATGCGTCGCACGAAGAGATGTTCGCGCTGGCGCGGCTGGGCCAACGGCTCCTTGGCGACCGAGCGCAGCAGGCGTTCGCCGTCAGCTGGACGACCAGCACCAAGCCGCAGCCGGAGGGTACGAAGTTCCCTGTGCCAGCAGTTGACGCACCAAACGTCGCGGGAGCGAGGATGTTGGGCCTGACCAGCGTTCCAGCTGGACAGACGGAGCCGGACCTGTCGGCGCTACGCACGGCTGTCGAGGCGGGCGAGGTGGGCCTCCTCTACGTGCTCGATCCGGGCCCATCTGGCTCGCTCGGCGACCTGGAATGGATCATCGAGGCGAGGCGGTCGGGGCAGATCGCCTCGCTCGTGGTGGAGAGCGTTCTCGAGAGCCCGCTGTCGCAGGCGGCTGATGTCGTCCTGCCTGGCGCCTGCTTCGTCGAGAAAGAGGCCTGCTACACGAACAACCAGGGGCAGCTCCAAGCGTCGGCGCGTGCGATCCCTCCGCCCGGCGAGGCGCTCGACGATTGCAGCATCATCGTCCGGATCGCGGCGGCGCTCGATGTGCCCCTGGATTACCGGTCGGCGGTCGACGTCCGCGCGGACATTGCCGCGACACTGCCGGAGGAGCCAGGCCTCCAGGGCATCGGCGACATCGCCTTCGCCAAGCCAGTCGCAACCCACCACTGGCTCCAGGCGTCGAACCCCATGGAGCGCTGGAAGTGGGACGTCATGTTCCAGGACCTGCCGCCCGTGAAGTTCGAAGAGATGCTCAAGAAATAGGTAGGGCCGCCTCGCCGAGGCGGCCGTTATCTCGCCGAGGCATCCGGACGGCGCGTTCGGCGAACGCGCCCTACCACGTGGTAGCACGCGGCGTCCGTTTGTGTGCCTCAAGAGCTCTTGGCCCTTGAGGGCCGAGAACCAAGGACCATGGAAAATCTCTCGCTGCTCGTCGCGTTCGCTGGCGGCGTGCTGTCCTTCGTCTCGCCCTGTGTGCTGCCGCTCGTGCCCGGCTACCTGTCCTTCATCTCGGGCGTCACGGTCGAGGAGCTCCGGGGACGAACGGGGGCGCCAGAGCTTCCCGCCGAGGCGCGCAAGCAGGTTCTTCTCGCCGCGCTGCTCTTCATCCTCGGGTTCTCGGTCGTGTTCGTGGCTCTCGGTGCAACGGCCAGCGCCCTTGGCCAGTTCGTCAGCGCGCGCCTGTCCTTGCTCGAGAAGATCGCCGGTGTCGTCCTGATTCTCTTCGGCCTCCACACGATGGGCGTCTTACGCATTCGATGGCTCTATGCCGAGAAGCGACTGCAGACCGAGGGGCGGCCCACGACCCTCCTCGGTGCGTTCGTCGTGGGCCTGGCGTTTGCGTTCGGCTGGACGCCCTGCATCGGCCCCATTCTCGCCACCATCTTGACGCTGGCTGCAACCACCGACACGGTGGGACGCGGTATCGTACTGCTCATCGTCTATTCTCTTGGCCTAGGCGTGCCGTTCCTGCTGACGGCGCTCGCCGTCAACCGCTTCTTCGCTGCCTTTGCACGAGTGCGGCGGCATTTTCACGCCCTGGAAATCGTTGCCGGCCTGCTCATGATTGCCGTGGGCGCGATGGTCTTCACCGGACGGTTTACAATGCTCGCCCAATGGCTCACGCCCTACCTGCCGGCAACCTTCTAAACTCCACCACCGCGACCACCACGACCAACAACGGCATCGACAACGAGCCTTCCTGCGCGTGGCCTAAAGGCCCCGCGCTACGCTTACGAGATACTGCGCCACACCCACCACGGCGCGCGACATCCGTGACGCATACCTTTGCTTCTGCAGCTTGCGGTCTGGTCCTTCTCGCCGCACCCGCCCTCGCTCAGCCGAGCTCGACCAACGATGACCAGATTCGGCTGGGCCGGTTTCGTCTGTCGGGCTATGGACAGTTCGACGCGCAGATGCTCGAAGATGCCGAGACGCAGGAGGCGCCCGACCAGTTCTCGATCCGCCGGGCGCGCCTCATCTTCGCGGGAGATCTCATCCAGCGCGTCGGCATCGTACTGCAGGCGGACCTCGCGGACCAGCGCGCGATGCGCGACGCCTACGTGACCTTCAAGCACGTTCCACACGCACAGGTTCGGATCGGGCAGTTCGTTGCCCCGTTCAGCATCGAGCGGTTGACTTCCACGTCGAGGCTCGAAGCCATCGATCGCACGGACATCGGCCGGCGGCTCTCGCCGAGCCGCGATTTCGGCGTCATGGTCACCAATGGCGAGCCGTTTTGGGGCTGGCTCACCTACGGGGCGGCGATTGTCAACGGCACCGGCCAGAACGCGAGCGACAACAACGACGCCAAAGACCTCGTCGGACGGCTATCGGCGACGATCCCTGCGTGGCCAGGCTTGAGCGTTGGCGTCAACGGGACGACCGGTGATCAGACCGAGGGGCGCCGGACGCGCATAGGAGGCGATATCGCATACGACCAGCCCCTGTACCGCTTGGTGGCGGAGGTGGTGCGTGAAGAGCACGACGAGGGACTCAGCACCGACGAGATGGGCAACATCGCTCGAGTCGACCCGTTCACCCGCCGCGGTCTCTATCTGCTCGCTGTCTGGAAGACCCTCGGCGGCGTAGTCGAGATCGATGCAGAAGGAAACGCGAGCCTTCCCGACCGCCGTCTGGAGCTGGTCACGCGCTACGTCGACCTCAGTGATCCGACCGGCGAGCTGAGCACTCGCGAGATTCAGGGTGGTGCGAACTACTATCTCTCACCCACCGTCCGGGTGATGCTGCAGGCGTCGTTTCAAACCAAGGACTCGCTCGTGGTCGACGGAGCAACCGTTGAGATCCCCGGAAACCGCCTGATTCTGCGCGCGCAAATCATGTTCTAGCGGACCGCCTCGCTGAAGAAAAAGCAGCGCACGACGAGCGCCTGCTCGTGGACGCGCACGGTCAGCGAATCCCCAGCCTGGAACGGCTCCCCGTCGACATGGGCGAGCATCGGCTGATCGGAGGTGAGCGTCACATCGCGCACGGCGCGCGTTGTATAGCCGCGCATCCGCTCGATCGTGCCGTCGAACAAATGACGGCTTTCAATCAGCGCGCGGGCAACCGAGCGCGGCTCGATGATCACGACATTCAACCGCCCATCGTCGAAACGGGCGTCGGGCGCGATGCGAGCGCCGCTCCCGTATTGCGCTCCGTTGGCAACGGCGACCAGCAACGCTGGCGCTTGATGGAAGAAGACCGTTGGCGGCGACGCCGATGATGGGTCGCCACAACAGCTCACCTGGTATCTCGCGGGGCGGTACCGCATGGCCTCGAGCAAGCTGGTCCAGATGTAGGCTGGGAGCCCGCGTCGCGCACCGCGATTGAAGGCTGCCGCGACCTTCGCGTCGAAGCCCACGCCCGCCACGTTGAAGAAGAGCCGCCCGTCGAGCTCGCCTGCATCAATCCATTGATCGCGCCCGTTCACGGCTACGGCGAAGGCGGCATCGCAATCGAGCGGAATACCCAGACCGCGTGCCAGGCCGTTGCCAGACCCACCGGGCACGATGGCGACCGGCGTTGGTGAGAACGCCAGCGCCGACGCGACCTCGTTGATCGTGCCATCACCACCCCACACGAGCACGAGCTCCGCGCGCGACCGACGAGCAGACAGCGCCAGCTCGCGCGCATGCCCCGGCCGTTCCGTGACCGCCACGTCTGCGTCCAAGCCCATACGAGCACAAAGCGCGCGCGCGGTAGCGTGACGTCCCGACCCAGAGCGCGTTCTGAACGTCCCAGCTGCTGGATTCACGATGACGAGCGTGCGCAAATCATGGCTCCGTGACCCTCGCCCTTCGGCTCCTGAGCTTTTCTCGTCCTTCGGCTCCGCTCGGGGCGAGCTCGTGTTTGTCGAAGGGGCGAAGGGTCGAGGTCGACCACGTGGGCATCGACCAGGGTGTATATTACCGAGCGGGCTCGTCTCACGAACCAGCCAGTGCTGGTCCAAGGATTCGAGACACCAGCTCGCGTGCGCATGTCGATGGTTCGCGTGGACACCAGCTCGCTGGTGTCCATTTGTTGGCTGGGCCGCGCGAGGACCCGCTCATGACCCGCCGCCCCGAACGTTTCGTCCTATTCGTCCTGCTCGTCGCCGGCTCGGTCGCGGCCGCCTACTTCCTCGTCACCATGGAGCTCACCCTACGCTCGCGACAGGCGGCAACCGTCCAGATCCGGGGGCTGACCGAGCAGGTGCGCCTACTCCTGGTTCAAGTGCGCGCCGGTCAGGAAGCCTACATTGCCCAGGGACAAGACGCCGAGGACTGGATGGGGCGCGTGAGTGATGACCTCGAGGCACTCGATGCCGCGCTGGACGATTTGACGAAGCGCGCGCCAGCCGACAGCACTGCGGCTGTGGATCTGGACGCGGCACGCACCGCCGTCGATGCGTTCATCGTAATCGACAAACGCGTACGGGAATACGTCGAGGGCGAGAACCCGCTGCCCGCCTCCGACCTCATCTTCGAGGACGGGATTCGGACGGCAGACGCCATCGACGCTCATGTAACCGCTGCCCGCGACGCAATGCAGGCATCCCGCCGCGAGGCCGACAGCAAGCGGCGGCAGACGATGGGGGCCATTCTCGGCGCTTGGCTGTTTGGCCTCTTGACCATCGCATTCGTGCTGTTGCGCACTGCGGACGAGCGATCACCCGAGATGGATCGAGGAGAGACCGTGGGTGGGGCGACGGTCGAGGACCAGGCAGCGGCCGACGACTGGCTCCACCCGCCACCAGGCGCTCCACCGGTCGCCCTTCGCGCTGAGCCGAATCCGAGAGGGGTACTTCGAGATCACCAAGGCTCTCCTGAGCCCGGTTCCGCGACGACGAGCGCGAGCGGGACACTGAACGAGACGCCCGTGCAACAGGTCCTGCCGGGCGTCGATCTGGAGATCGCCGCGGCCGTCTGCACGGATCTCGCGCAGGTCCGGGACGCCGAGGAGCTCGCCGAGGTTGCTGGTCGCGCTGCTCGGCTCATCGATGCGTTCGGGTTGATCGTCTGGAGGGGTGACGGCGAGGCGGCTGAGCTCCGTCCGCTCGTGATTCACGGTTATGCGGAGGACGTGGCGGCAGAGATTCCGACGATTCCGTTCGGCGCCGACAACGTCACGGCAGCCGCCTGGCGTGCTGGCGCGGCGCGCACGGTGCGCGCGACGTCGACAGAGCCAGGGGGCCTGGCGGTTCCACTGCTGGTTGCCAGCGGCTGCGTCGGTGTGCTGACGGCAGAGATCGGGCATGGCCGTGAGCAGGACCCTGCGACGCTGGCCGTGGCCCGGATTGTCGCCGCACAGATTGCCACACTGCTACCCACGCCGGCATCTGCGTCAGGCTCGGAGTCGGTGCCCCCGAGCACCGAGACGATGCCGGAGACCACCGAAGAAGGAGAGGACCTGTTTCAGACGTAAGAAACGGGGACAGCCCCGGACAGCCCCCGTTTTCCGGTATTCGGAAAACGAGGGCTGTCCCCGTTTCTCTCTACACGCGCTGGTGGTGCGTACGCCAGGCCGGCTCCGGGAAGGCGACTTTGACGGAGCGGCTCTGACCATCGCGCGTGACGCCGAGCGTTGCTTCCCGCTTGTCGCGATCCTGGACCGCGCGCCGAATGGCGGCCACATCCTCGACCGGCTTCCCATCGACGGCCGTGACCACGTCGCCTGCCTTCAAGCCCGCCTTGGCGGCTGGCGAATCGGCTTCGACCGAGAAGATCAGAACGCCGCCCGCGACGTGGAAGTACTCTGCAAGCTGGGGTGTCAGCGGTTGCACCGACACGCCCAGTCTCGCGCCTGACCAGGGGAAATCGGGCGCGATGAATTTGAAGGCATCCGGCCAGGTGCCGTATACGCGAACCGTTGCCTCGATCTCCCGCCGCAGCCGCTCGGCGTCAATCCGCACCTTATCTGCAAGGTCACGGAACTTGCCTCGACTCAGGCTCCAGGACCGACCGTCGCGGGCCGGCGCGACCTGCAGGCGTTGCCGCTGTCCATCTCGCACGACCTCGACCACGACCTCGCGCTCCGCCGGCGTCTCCTGCACGAGTCGCGAGAGCTGGCGCACGCTGCGGACACGCTCCCCGTCGAAGGCGACAATCACGTCCCCCTCCACAAGACCGCCCTTGGCGGCGGGGCTGTCCTCGTCGACCGCCGTCACCAGGGCGCCAACCGTCCCTGCAAGTTTTTCGTTCGCAACGTCTTCCGCCGTAACGTCGCGAATCGCGACACCCAACCGCGATCCCCCGAATTCCGCGTGGACGCCAAAGGCGGCCACCTCATCATGCGCGTCGGCACGTCGCGTCTCGCTCCGCTCCTCGGTCTGCGTTTCCTTCGCCGCCGCTTGACCGGCTCGATCGGGCTGTTCTACCTTCTCCCCGACCGTGGCTGGCGGCCGGCTCTTCTCAGCAGGCTGCTGTCCCTGGCCGACGGGGACCACGATCGCCAGCGCCAATCCGGCGCCCGCAAGGGTTGGAGTGGCCACGGCACGCAAGCTCTTCTGTTTCATGGTTGTTCCCCCACCTTTCTGGAGAGTTCGGCCACAATGATCCTGAGTTCGTCAGGGCGCTGGTCTGGCGCCCTTGGTACTAGAGACGGGTGATCTCAGGGATGGGTTGGCGTGGCTGATAAAGGTAGTAACGGGATGTCGCATGGCGTGATGTGGAACAGGGTGCGGCAGGGCGCGCTCGCCGTGTTCTTGGTCGTGGGCGCGCTCAAGATCGTCGCGCTCGCAATCGATCCGACCATTCGTCTGTTCATGGGCGATTCGGCGAGCTACTTGAATGCGGCCGTTGACAACTGGCTGCCCTCTGATCGCTCTTTCGTGTATCCCGTGCTCATCAGGGGTCTCGTACGGCCCTTCGGGTCGCTTTGGGCGTTGCTGTATTGGCAGACGCTGGCTGGTATCGGTGTCGCGGTCTTGCTGTGGGTGACGTTGGTCGACAGGCTTGCGGTGCGGCGTGACTTCGCCTTGGCGGCAGCCTGTGTGTTGGCGATCGACCCTGGACAGCTGTTCTATGAGCGCATGGTGATGGCCGAAGCCGTTGGCCTGCTGGCCTTCGCCGGCTTCTTTGCCGTGTGCGGCATCTACTTGGCCACTGGCCGCGCTGGCTCGCTGTGGCTCGTGGCCTTTCTGGGCCTGACAGCGGTGAGTCTGCGCCTGAACTACGTGCCGGTGGTCACCGTGATCTCACTGGCTCTTCCCGTGTTGCGGGCGTTCGATCCTGCCGTGCCACGCGATTGGCGCCGCCTCCTTGCGCACACGGCGGTCGCAGCGTGTGCCTTTCTTGCCCTGCACGGCACGTACCAGCATCTGGTCAGCTACTTCTTCAACGTGCCACCGGGCTACATCGGGCGGGTGGGCTTCATGCGCGTCGGCCTGGTTGCGCCGCTCATCAAGCCGGAGCATTTCGTCCGCGTGGGCCTGCCGGCCGACTTCGCCGAGCACTTGTCTCACGACCTCGCCAACCCGGACACGCGTCCCTCGCAGTTTTGGGCGATGGGCGGCCTGGTCGACGCGATCGCGCAACGCGGCCTCGAAGTGGACCGGGTCGGCCGGGAGCTGACGGCGATGGCGGTCGCCGACGATCCGCTTGGCATGGTCCGACTCGGGCTCCATACCGTGGGCAACTACTTCAGGCCCCGGGCTGCCAGGCTGCGGCTCGACACAGATCTCGCCCGCGTGCCGGATTATCCGGAGAGGGTGGTCCAGAACGTGCGGAAGCGGTGGAGCTACGACCTCGACGGCTTGCCACAGCGAGTCACGCCCATGAGCCGCTACTTCGAGATCGGCTCGTGGGGATTGGTCGCCTGCCTGTTCCTGTTGGCTCCGCTGGCCGCGCTGAACGTTGCTCTTCATTGGCGGGATCCGAGACGAGCCCAGATCCTCTTGTGCGCACTGATCGGCATCGGCTTGGTGATGACCCACATTCTCTTTTCGAGCATCGCCTCCTATCGTTATTTGCATGCGCTCCCATTCTTCACGCTTCTCAATTTGCTGCCGCTCATCTCTGGAAGGAGGGGTCAGGGATCTCTGATCCCTGACCCCTGATCCCTGTTTTGTTATGAAAGACGACACGACGGAGCGAGCACGTCGCACACGCATCGGGCAAATCCTCGAAAGCGTGGACCGGCTCGGCGTCAAGTTCATGCGCCTGCAGTTCAGCGACATCTTCGGCAGCACGAAGAATGTCGAGGTTCCGGACAAGCAGTTCGAGGCGGCGCTCGAGGGCCGGATCATGTTCGATGGCTCGTCTATCGAGGGCTTCGTCCGCCTCGAGGAGTCGGACATGTACTTGAAGCCGGACCTCGCGACCTTCAACGTGTTTCCCTGGCCGCGTGAGACGGGCCAGCGGGTGGGACGCCTCATTTGTGACATCACCGACACGGATGGGACACCATGTGCCGGCTGCCCGCGCCAAGTGTTGAAACGGACAATCAGGCGGGCGGCAACGGCCGGATACACGATGTATGTCGGGCCCGAGGCAGAGTTCTTCCTCTTTCAAACCCGCCACGGCCAAGCCACGACAGAGACGCACGACGCTGGAGGATATTTCGACTTGACGCCGGTCGACCTCGGAGAAGAGGTGCGCCGTCAGATCGTCCTCGCGCTCGAAGCGATGGGATTCGAGGTGGAGGCAGCGCACCACGAGGTTGCGGCAGGCCAGCACGAGATCGACCTTCGCCATGACGATGTGTTGACCAGCGCCGACAGCGTCAGCACATTCCGCTTCATCGTGAAGAACGTCGCGATGCAGAACAGCCTGCACGCGACCTTCATGCCCAAGCCGCTCGATGGCGTGTTCGGCTCCGGCATGCACACGCACCAGTCGCTGTTCCACGAGGGACAGAACGCGTTCTACGATCCGAAGGCCCCGAGCGAGCTGAGCACCGACTGCCTCCACTACATCGGCGGCCTGCTGAGGCATGCCAAGGCGCTGTGTGCCATCACCAGCCCGCTGGTCAACTCCTACAAACGGCTGGTTCCCGGCTATGAGGCGCCGACGCACATTGCTTGGTCGGAGCGGAACCGCAGTCCGCTCGTGCGGGTGCCTGCGCCACGCGGCACGGCGACCCGCGTCGAGCTCCGGATGCCCGATCCCTCGTGCAACCCGTACCTGGCCTTCGCCGCGATGCTGCGCGCCGGGCTCGACGGCATCGAGAATCGAATCGACCCCGGACCGCCGGTTGCGAAGAACATCTACAAGATGAGTTACCGGGAGCGCCGGCATTTGCGCATCGATGAGCTCCCCGCCAACCTCAGCGAAGCCCTCGCGGCGCTCGAGAAGAGCGACTTGATGCGCGACACGCTCGGCGATCACATCTTCGAGCACTTCCTCGAAGCCAAGCGAGAGGAGTGGTCCGACTACATCCGCCGGGTGAGCGGCTGGGAAATCGAGCGATACCTCACGATGTATTAGGGCGACGGGGGTCAAGGGATCGAGGGTCACGCGGGTTCCTGCTGACCTCGCCTGAGGTCAGCGGCGTCCACGGCGCTGGACGTCTCCAGGCGACACCGTTCGCGCAGCGGTCGATTTGTGACCGTCTTCGGCGTCACAGCGATCAGACAGGAGTCGGCACAGACTTTGATTGAGTAAGGAGCAGGTCGCGCCGGGTCAACGGGGTGCGTTACCTTCAGGCAGGCGCTGGCATCGCCGTACCCCGTCGTTCGTGGGCGATCCGTGCGCGACCTAGACTCATTTCGTTACCTTCATCCCCGGGTGCGACGCCGCCGTGTGTGGTGGTCGCACCCTTTTCGTTTCCGGAGGGCGAGCATGACTGGCCGTCATTCACGGGCTCTCCTTCCCTTGATCCCTTCACCCCTTTGTCCCTTGATCCCTTGACCCCCAACGCTCGCCGCTAGCCCCCTAGGTAAGAATCTTCACGGCCACAGCCGTCATGTCGTCGTTTTGTCCTGCGTTCCCGCGAAACGCCACGACCGCGCCAAAGACGGCGTCGACGATGCGCTGGGCCGGTAGCTCGCGGGCTTGGCGCGCGACGTCGAGCAGGCGAGCGGCGCCGAATTCTTCACCCCGCTCGTTCATCGCCTCGAAGATGCCATCCGAGCAGAAGAGGAACAGGTCGCCTGCGTTGAGCGGCATCGTGACCTCGTCGTACCGCGACTCGGCAAAGGCACCCAAGGGGACCCCGGCTTGCTCGATTTGGATGGCGCGCTCCTCGTTGCAGTGGATAGGGTAGGGAAGGCCAGAGTTGGCCAGCGTCAAGATGCGGCGCTTGAGATCGAACCAGGCGTAGCAGAGCGTGCAATAGTACTCCTCGAGCTGCCGTTGGTGGAGGATGGTGTTGATCGATGCGAGCACGCCGGCCGGCGTCGAGCGCTCGGGCAGATACGGCTTCCGGAACGTCCGCGACCGCACGAGCTCCGCTGCGAAGACCCCGTAAAGAGCCGCCGGCACGCCTTTACCGGACACGTCGCCGACCGCGATCACGAGGCTGTTGGCCTCCGCCGTCAAGAGCTCGTGGAAGTCGCCACCGAGCTCGCGTGCTGACGCGAAGCGCACCCCCACGTCGACGCTTCGAAGCCGCTTGGGAAGCCCCACTGGCAGCAGCGCGGCTTGCACGCGCTGCGCAAAGCGCACCTCGCGCTCCAGGCGCTCTTCGTTCGCCGCTACCGCTTCGTAGAGCCGAGCGTTCTCGATGGCGACGGCCGCTTGGTTCGCGAGCACCTCGAGGACGTGCAGATCGCGCTTCTCAAAGGCGTCGACGTTCGGGCTGGCAATATCGAGCACGCCAATCAGCCGGTCTTTGTAGATCATCGGGATGGCGACCTCTGACCGCACGTCTTCCATCACCTGGATGTAGCGTGGCTCGCGCGTGACGTCGCCTACGAGAACGGACGTCCGCTGCTCGGCGGCGTATCCAACCAGGCCTTCACCGAGCCGCATGGGGTGCACGGTATGAATGTCGCCGTACTGCACCGCGATTCTCACCTCGAGCAGATTGGTGGCCTCATTGAGGAGCAGGAGACAGAAGCTGCGATAGTCGACGACACGGCGCGTCAGCTGCGCAATGCGCGTGAGCAGCTCGTCCAGGTCGAGAATCGACGAGACGTCCCGCCCGATCTCCGCCAGCAGCTCGAATGTTTCGGCGTCCCGGCGCTGCTGCTCGAACAGACGCGCGTTGACGAGCGCCACCGCCACGTGCGTGCCGAATTGACGCACGAGGGCGAGATGGCTCGACGTGAACGCGCCGAGCTCCCGACTCAAGATGTTCAGCGCGCCAATCACACGCTTGCGGTAGACGAGCGGCACGACGAGCGAGGACTGCACGTCCGGCACGAAGCCGAGATGCCGTGGCTCCGTCGAGAGATCGTTCACCAGCCATGCGCGCTGTTCCGCCACGGCTGCTCCGACCACGCCCTCCCCCACGCGCAAACGGACCTGCTCGGCAAGCCCCTCTGGATACCCGACCTGATAGCCAATCGTCAACTCGCCGCGCTTCTCGTCCAGCAGGTAGATCGCGAACGCATCGAAGGCAATCAAGCGACCGATGAGATCTGGGATGGTATGGAGCAGCTCGCCGAGATGGAGGACGGACGTGATACGCCGGCCGAGGTCGAACAACGTCGCCAGGGCCTCGCGGTCGGTAATCCGCGCGATGAGCGTCGAAGAGGTGTCTGTGAGCGTCTCTTTCACGAGCGGGCGTGCCTTCCCCCGGACATGGCGCCGCCGGACCGACAGACGACCGATGTGCGACGCACAGGTTTCCGAGGCCTGTAATCAGAATTATACTGGCTACCGCCCTTGGGCTGCCCGCCCTGAGCGTCATCGTCTCTCGACTTCGTTCGCGACGACCCTCGAGGTCTGGCGCGGTGGAACGGTCGCTCCGAGCCCAGTTGAAGGGCAGAAACCATGTTCTCGTGGCCTCCTCTCACTCGTCTTTGCGCCCTACCCAAACGTCGGGCCTCCACTCATAGGCTGGCTATGCTGCTCGCGGTGTCTGTTTTGCTGCCCGCCTTCGGCGTGGCCGACCGCCGTGCCGAGTCCGCCGAAGCGCGAAGCGCGAAGGCGGAAGCCCCGCCTACGGCGAGGCGAGGGCCAGCTTCCGGCGTGGGCAGCGGCCCGCGTGCTCCGGTACACGCGCGTCACGGGATGGTCGGCTCGACCGAGGGCCACGCCAGCCAGGCCGGCATCGACATCTTGAAGCGCGGCGGGAACGCAATCGATGCTGCCGTGGCTGTTGGTTTCGCGCTGGCGGTGACCCACCCTGCCGCCGGCAATCTTGGCGGCGGCGGTTTCATGCTCATTCGGCTCGCCGACGGCAAAACCACGGCGATCGACTACCGTGAGATGGCTCCGGCCAGAGCTTCGCGCGACATGTTCCTCGACGCGCAAGGAAACGTCGTTGCCGACCGGAGCCGCATTGGCCCGCTTGCGGCCGGCGTACCCGGCTCCGTCGCAGGTCTCGTCTACGCGCAAGAGAAATACGGCCGACTGCCGCTGGCCGATCTCATTCAGCCCGCTATCGACCTCGCGGAACAGGGATTCGTTGTCAGCGAAGCCTTGGCCGACTCTCTCTCGAACGCGAAGCCGAGACTTGTCACGTTCCCAGCATCCGCGCGTGTGTTCCTCGAGAATGGCGAGCCGTACGGCGCAGGCGACCGACTCGTTCAGCGGGACCTCGCGCGGACGCTGCGCCTCATTGCCAAGCACGGAGCCGAGGGCTTCTATCGAGGGCCGGTCGCAGAGCTCATCGAGGCGGAGATGAAGCGCACTGGTGGACTGATCACCAAGGCGGACCTCAGCGCCTATCGGCCCGTCGAGCGGGAACCGCTCCACGGCAGCTATCGCGACGTCGAGATCATCGGCATGCCGCCGCCGAGCTCGGGCGGCGTCGCGTTGATCCAGCTGCTGAATATTCTCGATGCCTATCCCATCCAGGAGCTCGGGCACAACTCGCCCAAGACGATGCATCTGATGGCCGAGGCGATGCGGCGCGTCTACGCAGATCGTTCCAAATGGCTCGGCGATCCCTCGTTCTTCGATGTGCCCATAGCAGGGCTCACGTCGACACGCTATGCAGCTGCGCTGCGTCGATCGATCAATCTGGACCGGGCGACCTCCTCAACCGCGGTGCAGCCGGGGCAACCGGCCGACTTCGAGTCGGAGCAGACAACGCACTACTCGGTCGTAGACGCCCAGGGCAACGCCGTGGCCACGACCACGACGCTCAACGGGTCCTACGGGAACGGCATGGTGGTTCCCGGCACCGGGTTCCTACTCAACAACGAGATGGACGACTTCAGCGCCAAGCCGGGCGTCCCGAACATGTTTGGCCTGGTCGGCGATCGGGCGAACGAGGTTCAACCCCGCAAGCGCATGCTGAGCTCGATGACGCCAACCATTGTGACAAGGGAGGGCCGAGCGCATCTCGTCCTCGGCTCGCCTGGCGGGTCGCGCATCATCACGACCGTTCTCCAGGTGCTCATGAACGTCGTCGACCACGGAATGAACGTGCAGGAAGCCGTTGACGCTCCGCGCTTCCATCATCAATGGTTGCCAGACTACATCCGTGTAGAACGCACCGGCTTCCCAACGAACGTGCTGTCGGCCCTCGAAGCTCGGGGCCACGCCGTCAAGGCTCAAGGTGACATGGGAGACGTCCACGCCATTCTCATCGACCCGCAGTCGGGGATGCTCAAGGGCGCCTCCGATCCCCGGATGGACGGCCGGACGCTCGGATACTAGTGGGCTAGCCGCCCTTGGTCCCTTGATCCCTTGATCCCTTAAGATACCCCGATGCCCGACATCGCGCTGCCGCTCGACTATGCTGCAATCGAGCGCATCCTCCCTCATCGGTATCCGTTCCTTCTCGTCGATCGGATCACAGAGCTCGAGCCAGATCGGCGGATCGTGGGCATCAAGAACGTCTCCCTCAACGAGCGTAATCTAGTGCACCGGGCCGGCGAGCCCCCTGTGCTTCCGTCCACCCTTCTCACCGAGGCGGTAGCGCAAGTCGGTGCGATCCTGATCCTGGCCAAGCCGGAGAACCGCGAGAAGTTCATCTTCTTCATGGGCATCGAGCGCGTGCGCTACCGCCGGCCCGTCCATCCCGGCGATGTCGTCGAGATCGAAGCACGCGTCGGCCGCCTTAGGAGCCGAACAGGCGTGCTCCACGGCGTCGCTCGCGTCGACGGAGCCGTCGCGGCTGAAGGGACCATGACCTTTGCGCTCGGGCCGAGGCCGGATCCCACCTAGGTCCTTGGTTCTTGGTCCTTGGTTCTTGGTGCGCCTATTGCCCCGATGCCAAGGCGGACCAAGGATCGAGGACCAAGGACCGAGGACCGCTAGCGGCTCGAGCCCCAGCGTGTAGTTTTGACAAGCTGCGTCTTGGACGACGTCACGAGCCGGCGGCCGGGCAGCAGCTTTTCGCACAAGGTGGCGCAATCCAATGGATTTTGCGATCCTCGCGGCTGGCGTTCAATTTGCAGACAGAAGCCCCGAGACCGCGCGCGCGTGGATGCCGTTTCCACGACCAGCCCAGCCTTGGCGCCGTGCCGCGCGGTTCTCAACCCCTTCGCCCCATTCAGTCGCCAGAAGCGCCCTGCGCGAGATGCTCGAAACGGTCGCTATCCTTCTCATCGTCATCTGGCTGCTTGGGCTCGTGACGGGGCATACACTCGGCAGCTTCATTTACCTCCTGCTCGTCGCCGCGGGTGTTCTCATCGTCGTGCGGCTGGTCACGGGCCGGCGTCTGGTCTAAGGGCCACCAAAAGTACGGCACCCGGCTATTTTTCACACACCCTGAGCGTCTCACCGACAACCTGTGGCACGGCGGCGCTGCTGTCTGTCTGCGCCTGGCGGACGGGCTGCGGCTTACGCCACCACAGCGCCCGTACCGCTGCTGACCCGCCGGGCGCCGATACGACTGCCATGCCCGCGAGGATCAAGATCATCGCCAGGATCATCGTGAGCGTCACTGGCTCGCTGAGCAGCAGCGCCCCCAGAGCGACTGCAAGGACCGGATTGACGTAAGCGTAGAGCGACACCGTCGAGACGGGAAGGTGTCGCAGTGCGTAGACATAACAGGCGAAGCCGACAAGACTGCCGGCAATCGTGAGGTACACCAGGGCGGTGACAGTGCGCGCCGTGAAGCTGACCAGGCGCCACTCGCCGAGTACCGTGCTCAGCAAGAGCATGACCGCGCCGCCCGCGAGCATCTGAATCGCCGCTGCTCCGAACGGGTTTTGGTCCGTGTGACGCCGTTTTGAAAGCACCGTCCCGGCTGCCCAACCAGCGCAGGCCACCTCCAGCGTGAGCAGACCGCTCAGTGAGCCCGAGGTCATGCCCGCCTGAAGGTCCGCCCCCGCAAGCAGGAGCACGCCGATAAAGCCCAGTATCAACCCTGCCACCGCGCGGCGCGTGATGCGCTCACCATGGGGCACAAGAGCCCCGATGCCCACCATCCAAAACGGGGTCGTGGCGACCGTCACGGCCGCCATGCCGCTCGAGACGACCTGCTCTGCGAACATGACGCCCCCGTTACCCACGCCGAGGAGGAGCAGCCCGGCGAGGGCAAAGCTCGGCCAGGTGGAAGGCCTCGGTAGGCTCACTCCCCGCGCGCGCACCAATAGCACGAGGATCATGCCGCTCACCACGAACCGCGTGCCCCCCAGCAGGAATGGCGGAATCGTCTCGAGGGCTATCTTGATTCCCAGATAGGTCGTGCTCCAAATCAGGCATACGGCGAGGAACGCGGCGTAGGCCAGTTTGCGCTCGCGGCCAACCATTAGTGCACCTCCTCGGCCACAGCTGGTGTGGGTAGCGGAAGGCGGGGCGTTTCCTTGATGGTTTCGAGAACAATTGTCGTACGGGTCGACGTGATGCCGCTGATCGCGCCGATACGAGTGCGCAAGATCTCCGCGATGTGCTGCGGGTCTCGTGCGCGCACTTTGAGGAAGTAACAGTCCTCACCGGCGACGTGGTGCACCTCGAGAACCTCGGGCACAGCAGCAAGTAATCGGCTCGTTTTGTCGTCGCTCGGGCCGGAGCTGGCACGCACGGCGATGAAGGCC
The DNA here is from genome assembly GCA_009377605.1 of Luteitalea sp. NCBI lineage: Bacteria > Pseudomonadati > Acidobacteriota > Vicinamibacteria > Vicinamibacterales > Vicinamibacteraceae > Luteitalea > Luteitalea sp. The sequence goes on along the minus strand of WHTT01000030.1, from coordinate 53,945 downwards.
AGCAATTGGGCGTTGAGCGCCGCAGGGTCAACGAGCGCCGCGTATCCCGTGATCACGCCGCGCGACTCGAGCTTCCGAATGCGCTCCAGGACCGCGGAGGGTGCGATCTCCAAAGCGCGGGCGATATCCGCCTGCGACATGCGCCCGTTGAGCTGAAGCATGGCGACAATCTGAGTGTCGGTCGGGTCGAGGCTTGGAGAGGACATAGAGCACCGCCTAAGAGAATAATATTCTCATATTAGCCCTCCATATCACAGTAAATTTATGGTTACAGCACAATATCAGAACAATATTCTTTATATTCGCCTGTGAGAATTTCGGACAGCCGGTCGCTGTGATACAGTGCCGACAATTCGGCTGCAACATGTCCTCACGAGAGTCCTCGATCGGCACGGAGACCCTTGCCGCCGCACTCGATCGCTTTTTCGTCGCAATGCAGCACGGCATCTACGTTGGTGTCGTGTCGCCGGACGCGAGCTACACGCTCGCGGTGAACCCCCAAGCCAAGCTGATGTTCGGCTTCACGCCCGATCAGGCCGATGAAGAAGTCTGCCTGTTTGCTCCCGAACGATTCGTCGACGCCCAAACGCGGCGCACGTTTCTGGAGCGGTTGACGGCAGACGGCGTCGTCCGTGACCTGCTGCTGCGGTTACGCCGGATCGATGGTCGGATTGTCTGGGTGGAGGTGACGGCCCACGCGGATTCGGACGGAGATGCGCTGCGCATCCAGGCGCTGTTGCGGAACGTCAGTGACCGCAAGCGGCTCGAGGAGCAATCACGCGATATCTATCACCAGATTCTGCAAACCGAGAAGATGGCGGTCCTCGGCCAGACGCTCTCCGGTGTTGCACACGAGCTCAACAACCCGCTGGCGACCATCCTGACCGTGGCCGAGCGCGTTGCCGGTCAAGAGGTAACGCCGCGGGTCCAGGAAGCCCTGCAGACGATTCTGGCCGAGGCGGAGCGTGCGGCGAAGATCGTCCGGCATCTGCTCACCTTTGCCCGCAAGCGGCACACGACGCGGACCATGGTCGACGTCAACCAGATCGTCCGCGAGGCGCTCGAGCTCCGGTTCTACGGCCGTGGCGTCGACAACATCACCGTTACCGACGCACTCGCAGCCACCCTGCCGCAGACGTTTGCAGACCCGCACCAACTCCAGCAAGTGGTGCTCAATCTGATCATCAACGCCGAGCAGGCCATGCACGCGGCGCACGGCGGTGGAACGCTCGTCGTTAGAAGCTGGCACGATCCGGAACGCGACGCGATTCTGCTGGAGATCAACGATGATGGACCTGGTATTCCAGCAGAGGCACAGTCACGGATCTTCGACCCGTTTTTCACGACCAAGGAAGCGGGCCAAGGGACCGGTCTCGGCCTGACGGTCGCCTACGCGATCGTTCAAGAGCACGGCGGCCGGCTCTCCGTGAGGTCGGAGGTGGGACAGGGCACCTGCTTCTCCCTGGCGCTCCCGATCGCTGGAGGACAGTTGCGAGCGCCGGCACGCCGGAGCGCGCCCCAGACGCGATTCGTCGAAGGCTTGCGCGTGCTGTTGGTGGAGGATGAGATCGCTTTGGCTGCGGCAGTTGCCGATGCGATGACCGACGCCGGGTTCCTCGTGGACCGCGCCACTGATGGTCAGCAGGCTCTCGTGCGCGTTCAGGCAGAAGCCTACGATCTGATCGTCTGCGACCTCCGCTTGCCCCGCCTCGATGGGCCTTCGTTCTACCGCGCGATTGCTGGCAAGACACCGGCCCTCGCGCGCCGCGTCGTGTTCGTGACCGGCGACGTCGTGGGCAACGATGCCTCGCGGTTCCTCGAAGAGAGCGGGTGCCGCTGGCTCGCCAAGCCGTTCCGTCTCGGCGATCTGCTGGCCATTGCGCGCGAGGTCGTCTCCGGATAGCGCAAGACGACACCTGGATCCGCGTCGGCATTGCGCATCGCGGACGATGACAAGCGGGCGCGAGCCATACGGCTCTGCACGTTGGCGAGGTTGACGACGTCTCTGCCAGACCTGGACGGCGTCGTAGCCGCAGCTGAAGTCGGTGCCTCGCGCTCATCGGCCAGGAGCTGCCGCAGCCGCGCGACGGCGCGTGCATGAAGCTGTGAGACTCGTGACTCGTTGACGCCGATCTGGGCGCCAATCTCCTTCATCGTTGCCTCACGGTAGTAGTACAAACCAATCAACAGGCGCTCTCGCGGTGGAAGCTGTGCAATGGCTTGGCGCAGCAAGCGGCAGCGCTCAGACGCCTCGAGCTCGGCATCTGGTGGCGGCGTCTCTGGCGGGAGGCAGATCGCGGGCAGCAAACGATCGTCCGACTCTCCCGCGCAGGCGGCCGACGTGGACTCGATGGTCCGAATGCGAACGACGGCTCGTCCCAGCCGTTCCTCGGTGGTTCCTAGCCGCTCGGCGATGTCGGCGAGCGTCGGCTCGCGATTGTGCTCGCGGCGCAGGCAATCGCGCGTCTCGTCGAGCTGACGCCGCAGCCGTCGCACGCCGCGTGGCCACGCCGCACGCCGCAGCGCGTCGATCATGGCGCCTCGCACGCGCCGTTCGGCAAAGGTTTCGAATCGGATACCGCGAGACGCGTCGAAGCGCTGCACGGCATCAATGAGGCCGACCATCCCGTCTTGAACCAGATCGTTCAGCTCCACCGAGTTGGGCATCGATGCCGCAACCCGACGCGCCAGCGCCTCGACAAACGGCAGATGATCAGCCAGGCGAGCCTGTGTCTTCTGACAAAGCGGCTCCATCCTGCTCCCCCTCACCCCCCGAAGGTCGATGGTTCCCCTCGCCACTCAACCTTCGCCGGCGAATCCGCCGGTCGAGACGAAAGGACGCAATCGCAGTGCCAATCGTCGATTCTTCGACAGCTGCGCCGAACAATGATCGGTGCAGGCTGATAACGGATTGATTAGAAATAACTTACTGGGTATGACCGTCCTGTTTCGGACGGTTGTCGCGCGTCTCTAGCGTGGCCTGTCGTCAACAAAATGACGATATACTCCCCCCATCGACGATTCTGTGACGACGACACTGCCGCGGTCGTCACTCTTTCGAGGGGCGCGATCCCTCCCACTGTTCGCGAATCTCGCGAGTCGTGGTGAGCGCGTCGAGCGCGCCGCGCACGACCTCCGAGGCTCGCGAGCGGCTCTGCTCGTCGCCCGCCCGTACCTGCAGTAACTCGGCGTGGGCGAGGATAACGCCGAGCTGGTTGTTCAGACGATGAAACAGCGCGGTTAGGTCAGTGGCGTCGGCAGGCACGCGGCTCCCCTGCTCGTCGAGATTGCCACGGCAGACGCCGGGCCTGGCGGCTAATGAGCTCGTCACTTCCACTCTATCGTTCAGTCTATCGGTCGAACGGGCACAGGCATTAGGAGGGTGACAAGGTGAGCGGATGACAAGGTGACGGGGTGAGGGGGTGACACGGTGATGGGCAGCTCGACGACTGGGGTGAAAATTCGCTCGCTATTGCAAGTTCCTGCGCCGCGGGGCCTAAAAGGCCCCGCGCTACGTACGCCAGTTCACCCCGTCACCCCCTCACCGTGTCACCCCGATTGACGGCGAGCGGTCGGATCGTCAAAATACCGACGGGTCGTGAGAAATGGCTGACAGTAAGAAACATTTGCTCCTGGTCGAAGACGAGGCGTCGCTCCGCCTGGCGGTGGCGGAATATCTCACGGGTCAGGGCTTCATCGTCGAACAAGCTGCGACTGCCGAAGATGCGCTCGCGCGCCTGGACGACTTTGCCTTCGACGTCGTCCTCACCGACCTGCGGCTGCCTGGGCAGAGTGGGACGGTCGTGCTGGACGCAGCGCTCAATCGCTACCCTGACGTCGTCGTGATCGTCGTGACCGGGTACGGCACGGTCAAAGATGCCGTGGCCGCCATCAAGAGCGGCGCTGCGGACTTCCTGACCAAACCGTTTCAGCTCGACGAGCTGCAGCTCGTGCTCGAGGGTGCGCTCGCCGTGCGCCGCCTTCGCTCGGAGAATGCCTACCTCCGCGCCCAGCTTCAAGAGCGCTACCGGTTCGAGGGCCTCGTCGGACGCAGCGGCCTGATGCGCGAGCTCTTTCAGCTGTTGGAAACCGTCGCTGGGACGTCGAGCACTATCTTGATTTCGGGTGAAACGGGCACGGGCAAGGAGTTGGTGGCCCGAGCGCTTCACCACAATAGCCCCCGGCACCGCGAACGGTTCGTGGCCATCAACTGCAGTGCCATTCCCGAGACCCTTCTCGAGGCCGAGCTCTTCGGTCACGTGCGTGGTGCATTCACGGGTGCCGTGACCACACGAAGCGGTCGCCTGGAGCAAGCCAACAAGGGCACGCTGTTCCTCGACGAGGTGGGAACGATGAGCCCCGCCCTGCAGGCGAAGCTGCTGCGCGTGCTCCAGGAGCGGGAATTCGAGCGGGTTGGCGATACGCGGCCCGTCCGGGTCGACGTGCGCGTGATCGCCGCCACCAATGCCGACCTCGCGCAGCTGGTCAAGAGCGGGACGTTCCGTGAAGACCTCTTCTATCGACTGAACGTGATCCCTGTCAGTCTTCCCCCGCTGCGCGAGCGACGCGAGGATATCCCGCTACTCGTGCAACACTTTCTCGAGAAGCTCGGATCCGAGATGCAGCCACCGCGGCGCGGCGTCACCTTCTCGCAGGCAGCCATGCGTCGATTGATGGGCTACACCTGGCCGGGCAATATCCGTGAGCTGGAGAACGCGGTGGAGCGGGCGCTCGCGTTGAGCCCGGGATGCGCGCAAATCGACGTCGCCGCGCTGCCACCCTCACTGCAGACCGTAGAGCTCGTACAGGAGGAGCGGGATGTCGTGCTTCCGGACGAGGGACTCGGCCTCGAAAGCTACATCGGCCGGATCGAGCATGCCTTGATTCGTCAAGCACTTGCCCGTACCAGTGGCAACAAGCGGCAAGCCGCAGAATTGCTCGGTCTCAAGCGCACCACGCTCATCGAGAAGTTGAAGCGGCTCGAGCGCACGATTCTCGATCAAGACGGCGATATCTCGCGGGAATCCGAAGTCCTGACTCCTGATTCCTGATTCCCGATTCCTGAAATGTCCCGTTTGATCTATTGGACGATCCTGGTCGCCGGCGGGCCGACGGCGTTTCGCGCGCGCAATGCCGAAGATCTGCTACCAACGCTGAAGCAACTGCAACGCCGGCAGCCGGACGCGGTCCTCAAGTGGTTCGAGGGTGGGCGGATCTGGAATTCACCGGAGGAAGCCCAGGCCGAGCGGGTGCGCGCGCGTCGCGAGGCGCGGACCCGAGGACGCGACTGGCGACCGGGAGGGACGCATAGCGATCCACGTGCGCGGCCCAAGATCCCGCGGGCGATCAAGCGGCGGACGCTAGCGAGACGCTTCGGTTGGAAGAAGGCAAATGAGACCGATGACGCTGGAGGTGCAGCGCCGAGGCCACCACGCGGGCACTTTCAGGGAGGGCCGAGGGTCCGCCGGCCGCGCGAGTCCCCTGGCTCCAAGAAAGGGCCCAAACGCCGGTGACGGTCCACGTGGTCCTGTACCGGCCGCGTGCCGACGCGTCGGACGAGGAGCGCGACGCCCTCGTCCGTGCAATCGGCGTCGCCGCGCGGGACGTTCCGTCAGTCCGCCGCTTTCTCATCGGAAGCCGGGTGGCGCTTCGGCCAAGCTATGTCATGACAGGCTTTCCGGAGTTTCCCTACGTCGCTCTCGTCGAGTTCGACGATGAGGCGGGGTTGCAGGCATATCTCGAGCACCCAGCACACGCGGAGCTTGGTTGCCGTTTCAACGAGCTTGCAGAAGCGGCGCTCGTCTACGACTTCAACGTGGAAGCTGTGTAGGGACATCGAAACGGGGACAGCCCCCGTTTTCCGCGGACCGGAAAACGGGGGCTGTCCCCGTTTCCGTCGCGAAGAACGCCTCGATGACCTCGCGGAGCTCGGCGATCGAAGCGCACTGATTGATGCGAACTCTGAGGTGCGAGCCGTTTTCGACACCTTTCGTGTACCAGGAGCCCAGGGCGCGAAGCTTGTTGATGACCCAACGCTCGCGGCTCCGCTGCGACGGCTGGCCGCCAGACGAGGGCGACGTCGGCACGGCATGACGGAAGCCTTCTGCTTCGTCCATCCGCTCGCCGAGCAGCAGGTCGATGTACTCCAAGAGAAAGCGTCCCCGTTCCCACAAGGACACCTGGCGACTGGGGCTCCCGGCTCTCAGATCCGCGGCTTGAGCGAGAATCCACGGGTTGCGGAGGATGCCACGCCCCACGAGCACGCCCTCGGGCCCAAACGCGAGGCGGTCGACGACCTGTTCCGGCTCGACGCAGTCACCGCTGCCAAAGACCGGGATGTCGACGCGCTCCGCGACCCGCGCAATGAGGTTCCAGTCCGACGTTCCGCTATAGGCCTGCGCCGCAGTCCGTCCATGCACGGTGAGAGCAGCTGCACCCGCATCTTCGACCATCTCTGCCAGCAGCGGTGCATTGATGTCCTGCTCGTTCCACCCCGCACGCATCTTCACGGTGACGGGAATCTTCACGGCCTTCGCCATCGAGCCCACGACCGCCGCGGCGTGCGCCGGCTCACGCATCAAGCTACAGCCTGCGTTGTGCTTGGAGATTTTGGGTACAGGGCAGCCCATGTTGATGTCGACGACGTCGGCACCCATCGCCTCGACGATTTGCGCCGCCGCCGCCATCTTCTCCGGATCGCCGCCGAAGATCTGGATGGAGACCGGCCGCTCCTCTTCGGTGTACTCGGCGTACTCGAGCGTGCGGTGGATGCCGCGGACGAGGCCCTCAGAGCTCACCATCTCGGACACGACTAGGCCGCAGCCTCCGTGGCGCTTCACCAGACGGCGGAACGCCGTATCGGTCATGCCCGCCATCGGGGCGACACCCAGCGGGCAGTCGAGCGTGAGCGATCCAATCCTCATGACTTCGTCGACGACTGTTGCGGCTCTTGCTGCTGCGGCTGCTTTTGCGCCGCAGCAACCGCCTGTTCGTACGCCCTTTTCACCTCGTTGTTCTTCCACTCGATGATGGCCTGCCGCCGCAGCCGCCCGAGATACTTCTGGAACTCCCCACCCTGCTTCGTCTCGAAAACCTTTTGGTTGATTTCCTCACGTGCCTCGTCGAACGAAGTCACCTTCTGCGGCGTTCGCGACTCGAGCTTGATGATCTGCCAGCCGTCGTTTGTCTCGATCGGCTCGCCCACCTGGCCCGGTTCGATCTTCGCCAGTAGTTGCTGATGGTTGACCGACAACTCCCGCGCCGCAAGCGGGCCGATGAGGCCGGCGTTGGCTCGCGAGGGCGCGTCCGACATCTCGCCCGCCAGCTTCGTGAAGTCCTCACCTGCCTCGAGCCGCGCCTGCACTTTCTCGAGCTTCTCCTGCGCGGCTTGCACCGCTTTCGGGTCCGCCGGCTTGCCTTCTTCGGCCTTGGGCAGGGCCACGAAAACCTCACGCAGCGTCACCATCTCCTCCTGCGTGAACTCGGTGCTGTGCGCCTTGTAGTACTCTCGCGCCTCTTCTTCGCTGATGCTCACGCGGCTGTACACCTCTTGCTGCTGTAGCCGCTGCACGATCATTTGCCGCTCGAGCTGTCCTCGGAGGGTCTCGATCGTCAAGCCGGACTGCTTCAGCGCAGTCTTCCATTCCTCATCCGACTCCAGCTTGTTCTCTTTGCGGATGTTGCCGACTACTTCGGTGAAGCGCTCGTCCGTCAGCTTGAAGCCCAGCTCGCGGCCGCGCTGCATGAGCAACAACTCGTCGATTGTGTTGAGCACGACCTGCGGCGTGATCTCGGCAACCGCCTTCTTGAACGCCGCATCGTCGAGGTCCGCCGTCGACAGCGACTTGTTCCTCAGCTGTTCCTCTAAGGCTGCCGCCGTTCGTCGCTCCATCTCCGTCTTCGTGACGATCTCGCCGTTCACTTTGACGAGAATCTGCTCGAGGATCTCGGCCTGGAGCGGGACGATGACGCTCACGGTGAGCACACCAAGACCCGCCAAGCACCTCAACATCTTCATGGTCAACTCCAGCCGCCGGGGGCGGCGAACCTTTCTATTGTACAGGCAGGGCGTGACACGGTGACACGGTGAGGGGGTGACAAGGTGACAAGGTGACGGGGCGGCTCGATGACCGGGGTGAAGTTCGCTCGCCACTGCCGATTCCTGCGCCGCGGGGCCTAAAGGCCCCGCGCTACCTGCGCTGGTTCACCCCTCACCTTGTCACCTTGTCACCCCGTCACCCCCTCACCCCGCCACCGCAGCCTCCTCCAACTCGACCAGCAGCTGCTCGACCCGGGCGACAACCCCCCCAGGTGCTAGCGGGTCTTCCGCGGGGCGCCTCGTGACCTCCGCCTTGCTGAATCCCGCCCGAACGTCAGCTTCTCTGGCTCGTGCGGTCCACCACGACTGGCCGTCCCCGGAAGCGCGGCTGACCCGGCTGGCGGTCGCCGGCGCCGGGGCGCCGCGCACGCTCCTGTCCGGAACGTGACGCTGGGTTCGCCCCTGGAGCGATGGCGGCGCCAGCTCCAGCCTCAGCAATCCAGGCGGCACAAGCCTTACATCGGGCCGCCTGCCCATCAGGCGAACCAGACGGCCGGGCTCGATCGGTGCGTCGGACCTGAATTTAAGGACGATGGCCGACGCTTCGCGGTCGATCGACTCGACCCGCAAGCGATCCGCCGCGATCCGCAGCCGTGCGCACGCCGCCAGCTGGGACAGCGCTGCAGGTGGCGGACCGTACCGGTCCCGCACGTCCCCCAGGACGCGCTCCAGCTCGTCGAGCGATCGCGCCGAGGCGATGCGCCGATACACACTGAGCCGCTGGTTCATGTCCTCGATGTAGCTCTCGTCGATTCGAATGTCCATCTTGAGATTGAGGGCGGTCCGGCGATCGTCTTCGAGCTCCTCTCCCTTCAGAGCGCGTACGGCTTCCTCGAGCAGCTTCGTGTACATCTCGAAGCCGACCGCCTCGATGTGGCCGCTCTGCTCCCCGCCGAGCAGATTGCCCGCACCTCGGATCTCCAGGTCCAGCGCGGCAACGCGGAAGCCGGCGCCCAGGTCCGAGAACTCTCTAATGGCGGCAAGGCGGCGGCGTGCCACGTCCGACAATGTGTCGGCGGGCGGCACCACGAGGTAGGCGTACGCGCGGCGGTCCGAGCGGCCGACGCGGCCGCGCAGCTGATAGAGCTGCGCCAAGCCGTATCGGTCTGCTCGATTGACGATGAGCGTGTTGGCGTTCGGAATGTCCAGGCCGTTCTCGACAATGGTGGTGGACACGAGCACGTCGAACTTGCGGTCCACGAAGCCGACCATCACGCGCTCGAGCTCTGCTTCCTCCATCTGGCCGTGGCCGACACCCACGCGGGCATCCGGCACGAGCCGCTGGATGAGCTGAGCAAAGCTGTAGATCGACTCGACGCGGTTGTGCACGACGTACACTTGACCGCCGCGCTCGAGCTCCTGCTGAACGGCGCTCGCCAGGATCCTGGCGTCGAACTCCGTGACATGCGTTTGGATCGCCTGCCGATCCTTCGGCGGCGTTTCAATGATGGACATGTCACGGATGCCCACGAGCGACATGTTCAGCGTCCGCGGGATCGGTGTCGCCGTCATGGTCAGCACATCGACGCGCTTGCGCAGCTGTTTCAGCCGCTCCTTGTGCACGACACCGAAGCGCTGTTCCTCGTCGACGATGAGCAGCCCCAGGTCGCGAAGCACGACATCTTTCGACAGGAGACGGTGCGTCCCGACGATCACATCGACGCGGCCGTCAGCGAGCCCTGCGAGCGTGGCCTTTTGCTCGGCCCGGCTCCTGAATCGGCTCACCATGTCAATCCGGGCCGGAAAGGCCGCAAACCGCGACGTCAGCGTTCTCAAGTGCTGCAGCGCCAGGACCGTCGTCGGTGCGAGGAAGGCCACCTGCTTGCCATCCATGACCGCCTTGAACGCGGCGCGCATCGCGACTTCGGTCTTGCCGTAGCCCACGTCGCCGCACAACAAGCGGTCCATGGGCGTGGGCGCCTCCATGTCTCGCTTGATGTCGGTGATTGCACTTCGCTGGTCCACCGTCAACTCATACGGAAACGCATCCTCGAACTCCTGTTGCCAATGCGTGTCGCCGCTGAATGTATGGCCCGCGATGGCGTTGCGCGCGGCGTAGAGCTTCAGCAGCTCCTCGGCCATGTCACGCATGGCGCGCTTGACACGTGTCTTGGTCTTCTCCCAGCTCGCACCCCCGAGGCGATCCAGCACGGGGCGGCCCCCGCCGGTGTGCTTTTGCACGAGGTCGAGCCGGTCGACCGGCACGAACAGCTTGTCCTCGCCCGCGTAGCGCAGCTCCATGAACTCGCGCGCTTCGCCGCTGACGTCGATCTTGCGCAAGCCCACGAAGCGACCGACGCCGTTGTCGATGTGGACGACGAAGTCGCCCACCCTGAGATCTCGAAAGTCAGAGAGGAACGGCGACCGACGTGTCTCGCCCTTCGCGGTGATGCGGCGCCGCCGCTCGCCACCAACCCGTTCTTCATCGAAAACGTCCGTTTCTGCGTAGAGGCGAAGCTTGGCCTCCGGAAGCCGAAAGCCTTCGGAGAGATCGCCTACCACCACAAGGAGGGGTGCTTCCGGGGGTCGCGGGGCTACGTCGTGTGCTCCCTGCACGGCCTCCGCGCGAGACTGCGCTCCATCCAGCGTCTCGTCAACGGGCTCTGCAACAAGGCCGTGCTCGCGCAGCAGCTCGATCACTCGCTCTGCACGCCCGGACGTCTCGGCCACCAGCACCGTCGTTTCACCCATCTCGCGCGCACGAACGAGCTCTTCGACCCACTGGCTCACACGGCCGTGGAAGTGGACCGACGGTTGACAGCGCACGTGCCGCAAGACCTCTGGAGGCGTGGGCGCTGCGAGGTCGTCCAAACCGAGCGTCTCCAGACGTGTGGCGCGTACGAGACGCTCGGCAACGTCGCTCCAGGCCACCGTCATGCGATCGACCGGCAGCACCTCGTCTCCCCGCGCCACCGCGTCTCGATAGCTCGAGGCGATGCCCTCGGCGCGGGCCTGCCCCAGCCGATCGACATCTGTCCACTCCAGGACGACCAGCTGTGCGTCGGCGCGGGCGGCGTAATCGAAGACTGTTGTCGAGGCGGCGCCCGAATCGTCGGCGAGCTGCTCGGTGAGCGGCAGAATGCGGACATGCTCCAGCACCGACACCGAGCGCTGAGTTTCGGGGTCAAAAGCCCGGATCGACTCGACCGTGTCGCCAACGAACTCGAGACGGATGGGCAAGCGATCTCCCGCCGGGAAGACGTCAACGACACCTCCGCGGACATAGAACTCGCCATGTTGATCGACCGGATCCTCGCGTGAGAAGCCAGCCGTCACGAGCCGATCCGCGAGATCGCTCGGGGCAATCTCCTGCTCCGGCCTGAGCTCGGTGACGGCCTGCATGAGGCGATCCGGAGCGACGAGACGCGGCAACAAGGCAGCCGTCGACGCGACAACGAGCTGTGCGCGCCTCGAGGCGAGCGCGTGGAGGGCACGCGCACGTGCGGCCGCCACGTCGAAGTGCGGCGCAAGGCCGCGGTAGGGATCTACCTCGGGCGAGGGAAATGGGAGGACTCGCGGCTCCGCCGCATCGTCAGCCGTGCGCGCGAGAGCACGCAGAAAGAATCGGGCATTGGCAACGAGCGGCTCGATGTCGCGATCGGCCGGCACAACGGCGAGAATCGGCCGCTCACCCGCGGCAGCAGCGATCGCGAGGGCCTTGGCTGCTGCGGACAGCCCCGACCATCCCTGCTCCGGTCTCGTGAACCCGGCCAGGTCAGCGGCGATCGCGAGGATCGTACGAAGTGAGAAGGCGGTCGTAGCGGAGCTCATCATCCGGCAGGCGCATCGCCCGTGCGAACCCTTGATGGTAGCACGCCGCCATTTCTGTTGATTCGCCGATGCCGACAAGTCTGTTGCCGATTACCGGCCTACCTTCAAGCGTGTCTCGGCGCAGCGCCTTCCCTGGGCCGTTTCTGGCCCGGCGAGTAACGCCAGACACCACCGTGCGCGGCCATTTACATTGCCCATTCCGCTCCTGGCCTTTCCAGCCACACCAGTGGCACGTCACTTGCTGAGAACCTCACGGTTACCTACGAGCTGCCGTTCGGCGAGCAGAAGCGCTGGGGCAACCGCAGCGCGCTGGTGAACACGCTCTTCGGCGGATGGGCCGTCACCGCCGTGGGCAGCTACCAGAGTGGCTTCCCTGTGCAGGTCTACCAAGCGAACAACAATTCCGGTCTCTTCGGCAGCAATCAGCGGCCGAACCTCGTGGCCGGCGTCGACCCAAAGACCTCGGGCAGTAATACCGACCGCGTGGATGCCTGGCTCGACCCCGAAGCGTGGACCGCGGCCGACCCGTTCACCCTGGGCGACGCCCCGCGCACCGATACACGCGTCAGAACGCCGTTCAAGAAGAACTGGGACATCGCCATCCAGAAGATGCAGCGGCTCGGTCAGACGAGCCTCATGGTGCGGGCGGAGATTATCAACGCTTTCGACGATGCCAACTTCCGCGGGCCGAACACGGCGTATGGCCTGGCCTCGTTCAGCCGCGTGACGGAGGTGGGCGGCTTTCCACGCATGGTGCAGTTGATGGCGCGCCTAGCGTGGTGAGCCCACCACGAAGATCACGAAGAAAACAAACTGATCTTCGTGTCCTTCGTGTCCTTCGTGGTGTAACTCTTCGTGTCTTCGTGGTCGTCGTCTTCGTAGTGGGCTAGGTGCTCGCCGGGAGCCGGTCTGCTGGGATCCCGAGTGCCAGCGCGAGCTCGCGCACCTTCTGCTGGACCGTCTGTCGGTTACGAGGTCCCATCCGAATGAGCTGCTTCTGAGCGGACGGGAGGGCTTCGATGTTTTTGTCAACGAAGACGTAGTTGACGCCCTTCCCTTGCCGCACCACGACGGGGCCCGTCACGTCTGGCGTGGCCAGCAATCGGACCATCGCCTGCTCGATCGCCGCATCGAAGTCGTCGTCCGGATTGCCCAGCTCGCGATACGCCTCGTCGAATCGTGGCTTGAGCGTCGTGTAGAGCCGCGCGAGCGCGTCGGCATCGAGCGATGCGACCGTCGCAGCGATGCCGTTGTAGCGATCGTACGACCGCGAGTCGATGGTTATGTCTTTCCCGCTGCCCTGCACGGTGAAGTCGCCCTTGGGCGCAACGGCACGCACCTGATTGGCGGGGGCGACGCCGCGGGCGATGTTGTCGATCGAGACCACGAAACGGCGTACGAGGTCGTCCGTGGTGAGGAGTGCAGCGAGCTGCGGTTGCGACGAAAGAGGACCGACGAGTTTACGGATGAGCGTATCCAGCGCGCTTACGTCGGCCAGCGGCGGGACGTCTACCGGCTCCGCCGGTTGACCAAGGCCTTGCGGCTCTGGCGTAGGCAGCGGGGTATCGGCAGGGGCGCTCGTCTCTGCCGGCGGACTCTCCGCCCGCGACCACGGTCGCATCTTGTAGAGATAGTAGCCCGCGACGATCAGGACGACGAATAGCAGGACTGCGCCAACCCGTGCCAGAAGCGAGCCCGGCATGCCGGAGCGCGACGGCTTCTCGGGGGGCTTTTGCAGCTCATAGTTACTCAGCTCGATCATACGCGTCCCTCGGGGGCTCTCCGGCGCTGCGAAAACGTCCAGCGGCCGCCTCGGCGAGGCGGCCCTACCTTCGTCCACGGTCCCGCGGCCGCCTCACCGAAGCAACCCGACCGTCGTCCACGGTAGGGCGCGTTCGCCGAACGCGCCGTGCTCGTCGCCTCTTGCCCCTCGTGTTAAGACGCGGCATGACGGTCGCCGGCCGGGCCGCCGGGCTTCCGGCCGATCATCGCGACAAACAGCGCCGCCCGCTCGATGACGATGTCGGTAAACCCCGCACGCTCGCCGTAGATCTGGAGCTCTTCGCCGGTCGACGACTTGCTCACGTTGGGTGGCCGCAAGGCGGCGTCGACCTTTGAAATCTCGAGAAAGAGATCCCAGCCCATCTCACCGCTCAAACCAAAGTTGTCCACATACACTCGTCCACCTGGACGAAGCACACGGTAGGCTTCGGCAACGTAGCGATAGCGATCCCACTCATCGATGTGCATGAACACGGCGGTGCAGTACACGACGTCTATCGACTCGTCCTGTATGCCGTGAAGATCCACACCGTTGAGACGCACGAACGACACGTTCTCGAAGCGGTCGAGCGCCGGTCGCGCGTAGCGGAGCATGTTCGTCGACACATCGGCGCCAATCCACTGCCGGCAGCGCGGCGCGAGCTTCGCGCCGACGCGGCCCGCGCCACAGCCGATCTCCAACACCACATCGTCCGGCCCGATGCCGGTCAGCTCCGCCACGTGAGAGGCGGTGTTCTCCCCCGTCCGATTCCACTCCGCATCGTCGTCGTAGCCAGCCACCGATACGCGCGCGTCGCGCTGGTTGCGGGCGGACTCGTCCCACACATCATGGTATGCAAAGCGCGGCAGCATCCGGCGGCCGGCTCGCCACCGGACGACCGGCACCGTATCCAGTGTGCCCTCTCTGATGTGACCATTGTGGACCACGCGAGCAGTGCACTTGAGAAGAACGAGACGGCGCTTCGGCAAATCGAACGCTCTGACGAAGGCCTCGAACCCGGCGCGTTCGACGCCGGGCAGCTGGGGATGCACCCTTGCGACGTCCGGCCTCGGAAGAGAGGGCATGACCGTTTCGACCTGCTTGCCGGCGGCGGAGAGAACAATCGTGACCGGCGCGCCATCATCGGAGCAGCACCATCCGCGCACGAGGATCCACCCATGGAACGGCTGCAGGGCAAGCGGGGCATCGATGGCGCCGTAGAGCCAGCTCATTCGAGCGCGCCGACGCCGATTGAAGATCTGAAACCCCTCCTGCGTGACGCGCTGCACCCAGTAAGCGGCGAACCGCCGCAGGTCACCTTTCGCCATACGTTCCGGGCTCGACCGCAATAATGCGCGAGATCATGTCGGTCGTGGAGTGGCCCTTCTCGATTGGCGCGCGCACCACACGGCCCCCACGCGCCACGGTCGCCTCGCGCCCGACGATTTCACCCTCGGCCCAGTCCGCACCTTTCACCAGGACGTCCGGTTGCAAGCGATCAATCGCGCGCGCCGGCGTCTCATCGTCGAAGAGCAGCACGGCGTCGACCGACGCGAGACCGGCGAGCAGCTCAGCGCGCTCTGCCTCCGGAACGAGGGGACGGCGCGGTCCCTTGTTGGCCCTGGCGGAGCGATCGGAGTTCACGGCCACGATGAGGCGATCCCCCTCGGCGCGTGCGGCGGCAAGATAGCGAACGTGGCCCGGATGCAGGAGGTCGAACACCCCGTTGGTGAACACGACGGAGGCGCCGTCCTGTCGCCAGGCCGCGACGCGGGCGACGGATTCGTCCAACGACACGATCGGCGCGCTTCGAACACGAGACATGGAGGTAAGAGGTTCGAGGTAAGGGGTGGGGTGCGAGTAGGCACCATCGCCGACGTCTACCTCGAACCTCAGAACTCTACTTCTTCTCAACCACGCCGCAGGCGATGCGATCGCCGGCGTCGCCGGCCGGATCCGTCGAGTAGTCGTCCAGCTTGGCATGCACGACAATGGCCGTCCCATCGTCGTCCAGCAAGCTCTGGGCGCCAGGCGCGATAGTCACACTGGGTACGAACGCATCGACGGTCAGTGTGCCGTCCTGGCCGACGTAGACATTGGGCAGGTCACCTTTGTGGGGCCCCTCCGGGTTCTTGTACCCATGGCCCTTCGACTCTGGGTTGTAGTGCCCGCCTGCCGACTTGAAGTCGGGCCCCTCACACTGTCCCGTCATATGCAGGTGCAGCGCGTGCTCGCCCGGCGGTACGCCAGAAAGCTTCACCGTCAATAGCACACCCGCCGGCGTCTCGCTCAATTCTGCCGTGCCGAGCGACTTCCCATCCGCATCCTTCACATCTGCTGCCGCCGTCGCCGCCGTTTCAGATTGCGGCCGCAGCGCGGAACCGGATGCCGCAGCTCCGGCAGGCCCCGTCGTCAAGAGAATGCCGACCACACTCGCACTCGCAACACACAGGCTGAGATATCTCATCGTTGCCTCCATTCATTCGATCTTGAGCCACGCCTCGTCTCATGACAAGCACGGGCTATCGGCTGTGCTCCCAACCAACCGGACCGGCGACCCGCCGCAAGCGCACGTTCTCGGAAAACTCCCACGTGTGCGGCGGGCGATAGATACCCACGTCCTTCAGGCGGGATTTCACGCGGAACGTGTAGAGCTGGCGATGGTAGTCGTACGGATACCCGTCCAGCTTGTGGGCCGCAACGTCGAGCTTGTACGTTCCTTCCGTGAGGTCCAGGCGATCGATGACGAACCGCACCTCGCCCCGCCCGCGGACCACCTCCGGTTGGAGCTCCTCGATGCTGGTGTTCGTCCCATAGCAACATACGCCGTCGGCGTTGAAGATCGCGACACCGAACGCGAAGTCGCGCACGGCATCCCGCGCGTGGACCGAGAGCCGGAGCGTCACACGGTCCCCACTGTGGAAGACGTGGGCCGCCTGGCCATCCTCACCGACGAGTGTCACATCTTCGACCTCGACCTCACGCGTGCCCCATCGTCCTTCAGTGGCGCGAAACATGTCTGTCGGAGGGACGGCCCCCGGGGGGTTCCTCTCAACTGACGCGCGCACACGGGACGCGTCGGTCGATGCGTCGCTACCGCCGGCCACCTCACGCGTCACGGCATCCTCTGCTGCGAGGTGCGCCTCTTCGCTGGTCTCGACTTCGGTCACGTACGCGTCGACGACTCGCTTGGGATCACCGGCGCCGCAGACACGCCCTCGATCGAGCCACAGCGCTTCATCGCAGAAGCGCTCCACCATGCCAAGCCCGTGGGTGACCAACAAGATCGTCTTACCGCGGCGCCGGAACTCCCCGAACTTGTCGAGGCACTTGTGCGTAAAGCCCTCGTCACCCACCGCCAAGACCTCATCGATCAGGAGGACGTCGGGATCCACATTGATGGCCACGGCAAAACCGAGCCGCATGTACATGCCGGACGAGTACGTCTTGACCGGAGCATCGATGAACGACTCGAGCTCCGCGAATCGGACGATCGCATCGAAGCGCCGCGCCACTTCCGCCCTCGACAAGCCGAGCATGATGCCGTTGATGAACACGTTCTCCCGCCCAGAAATCTCCGGGTGGAAACCAGCGCCCAGCTCGATGAGCGCGGAGATCCGCCCGCGCACAACCACTGATCCGCTCGTCGGCCGCGAGATCCCCGCGACGCATTTGAGCATCGTGCTCTTGCCCGAGCCGTTCCGCCCGATGATGCCGAACGTCCTTCCGGCTGGCACCGTGAACGACACGTCCTCGAGCGCGCGAAAGGTCTCATCCGGTCGCAGCTCACCGATCAGGCTGCCGGTGATGATGGCGCTCTTGAGCGTCGCGAATTGCCGGCGATGGTTGAAGCGTCGGTACACCTTCGAGACGTTCGAGACCTCAATGGCATTCATACTTCTTCAGCAAACGAGTCACGGAGACGGTCGAAGATGAAGTATCCCACGAAGAAGACCAGAATCGCCGCGAAGGCCAACGCCATGAGCCACTTCCAATGGCCAAAAGGTCCGTCGTAGTACAGGATCTCCTGATACGAGACGGCAAGGTGCGTGAACGGGTTCAGGTTCAGGAATTTTTGGTGCGCCTCCGGCACGAACGACATCTGGTAGATGATTGGTGTCGCGAAGTACCAAAACGTCAGCAGGTTCGCGAGGATGTCCTTGATGTCACGAAAGTGGACCGTCAGCGCGGAGAGAAACAGGCCCATGCCGAGCGTCAGCACGAGCTGCACGAGCACGACGATTGGAAACCAGAGGAGCTCGCTAACGCTGACCGATGCCCTGTAATAGACGACGAACGCCGCCAGAATGGGGAGCCCGAAGAAGAAGTGCATCATGTTGGCGAGGACCGACACAATCGGCAGCACCTCGGCCGGAAAGAGCACCTTCTTGATCAGGTTACCGCCCGCGAGGAGCGAGTTCGCGGATTCCATGATCGACGCGCTGAACCAGGTCCACGGCAGCAGGCCGCAGAAGAGAAACAGCGCGTAGTTCTCGATCTGCGTGTTCGGCAGCACCACCTTGAACACGAAGGTGTAGATCAACAGAAGCAGCAGTGGGTTGATGAACGACCAGAAGAAGCCGAGGACCGAGCCTCGGTAGCGCGCCTTGAGCTCGCGCGCCACGAGGCTCTGAATGAGCGCTCGGTAGCGCAGGAGCTGCCGCAGGTTATAAATCATCGATCTGAAGGCCAATAGCGGTGATGTTGTCCGGGCCGCCTGCGCGGTTGGCTTCGTCGATCAGGCCGCCGCAGGCGCGCTCCAGGCCGTCCTCGCCAGCGAGAATCTCGCGGATCCGGTCGTCGGCAACAACCGTCGTCAGACCATCGGAGCAGAGCAGCACGCGATCGCGCCGCTCGAGCGTGAATGTGCTGACATCGATGGCCGGATCCTCCATCCCTGTGAGCGCCCGTGTGACGACGTGTCGCCACATGGAGTAGCGCGCCTCCGTGACGGAGAGACGACCTGCGTCAACCTCTTCTTGCACCCATGAGTGATCCCGCGTGAGCTGCGCGAGACTGCCTTGTCGCAGTCTGTAGACGCGACTGTCGCCGACGTGTGCGATCGCCGCGTCGCCGCGCTCGACCAGGACGGCAGATGCCGTGGTGGCCATCCCACGCAGCCGTGCCTCCGCGCGCATCGCTCTGGTCAGGCCCTGGTTCGCGTGCAAGAACGCTCGCCGGAGCTGCTCCAAGGGCGGGGCCGCTTCCCCCGCATGCAGGTCGGCCGTGAGAAATGCCTCTGCCTCCTCCACCACCAGACGCGACGCCACCTCGCCGGCGGCATGGCCTCCCATGCCGTCCGCGACGATGAAGAACCCAAGCTCCGGTCGCGCGCCGAAGGCGTCCTCGTTGACGGACCGTCGGAGGCCCGGGTGCGTGGCGGCGGCCCAGGAAATGCGCATGGATCCACGATAGAACGGTGCCTCGGTGGAATGGTGCCTGGCCCGAAGCCTCAATGGCAGCGGAATACGAACGAGAGCCCTCAGCCGCGAGCGCGTGCGTGTCGCGCCACCTGCAGCCGCGTGTTTGCCTTGTCTATGGCGGCCCGTACGCGCTCGTAATCGAGCCCCGCCTCCGGCGTCCGCGCGCGTTCATCGGCACGCGCCTTGGCGGCCTCAGCACGCGTGACGTCGATGTCCTCGGCGCGCTCGGCGCGCTCGGCCAGCACCGTCACTCGATCTGGCAACACCTCCGCAAACCCATTGGCGATCATCACATAGAGCTTTTCTGGCCCCTTACGGTACCAGAGCTCACCAATCTTCAGCGTGGCCAGGAGCGGCGTGTGACCGGGTAGAACGCCGAAGTAGCCCTCGGAGCCCGGCAGCTGGACCTCGTCCACGGTGTCGTGAACGACCTCTCGCTCCGGCATCACGATGCTCAGTGTCAAACTCATGAGTTCTGACCAAGAACCTCGTTACAGCGTCGTGGCCATTTCCAGAGCCTCGTCGATGGTGCCCATCATGTAGAACGCCTGCTCCGGCACCTCGTCATGCTTCCCGTCGCAGATCTCCTTGAAGCCGCGGATCGTATCGGCAACCGGCACGTACTTCCCCGAGCGCCCCGTGAACTGCTCCGCCACATGGAAGGGCTGCGAGAGAAACCGCTGGATCTTACGCGCGCGGCCCACGGTCAGCCTATCCTCCTCGGAGAGCTCATCGATGCCAAGAATGGCGATGATGTCCTGCAGATCCTTGTTCCGCTGCAGGACTTGCTTGACGCGCCGCGCCACCTCGTAGTGCTCCTCGCCGACGATCCGCGGATCGAGAATACGCGACGTGGAGGCGAGCGGATCCACCGCCGGGTAGATGCCCAGCGAGGCGATGTCACGAGACAGGTTCGTGGTCGCATCGAGGTGCGAGAACGTCGTCGCCGGTGCCGGATCCGTGTAGTCGTCTGCCGGCACGTAGATCGCTTGCACCGAGGTGATGGAGCCCTTCCTGGTCGACGTGATGCGCTCTTGGAGCTCCCCCATCTCGGTGAGCAGCGTCGGCTGATAACCCACCGCGGAGGGCATGCGGCCGAGAAGCGCCGAGACCTCCGAGCCGGCTTGGGTAAAGCGAAAGATGTTGTCGATGAACAGGAGCACATCCTTGCCTTCGGCGTCGCGGAAGTACTCGGCTACCGTTAGTCCCGTGAGCCCTACCCGCAGGCGGGCGCCCGGCGGTTCCGTCATCTGGCCGTAGATCAGCGCCGCACGGGACTTCTGCCAGTCGCTGGGATCGACGACGCCGCTCTCCTGCATCTCGTGCCAGAGATCGTTCCCCTCGCGGGTGCGCTCCCCGACGCCCGCGAAGACGGAGACGCCGCCGTGCTTGAGCGCGATGTTGTGAATGAGCTCCTGGATGATGACCGTCTTGCCAACGCCGGCGCCACCGAAGAGCCCGATCTTGCCGCCGCGCAGGTAGGGCTCGAGGAGATCGACGACCTTGATGCCGGTCTCGAACATCTGCAACTCGGTCGACTGCTCCTCGAGTGACGGCGCAGGTCGATGAATCGGCCATCGCTCCTGCGTCTCCACGGGGCGGTCCGGGAAGTCGACCGGCTCACCCAAGACGTTGAGCACCCGTCCGAGCGTCTGGGGGCCAACCGGCACGGTGATTGGCTCACCGAGGTCAACCACCTTCATGCCTCGCTGCATCCCGTCGGTGGCCTTCATCGCGACTGCACGCACTCGATTCTCGCCCAGGTGCTGCTCCACCTCGGCGATCACGTCGACCCGATTGCCGCTCGCGTCCCCTGAGGCGATCCGCACGGCGTTGTAGATGGCAGGCAAGCGCCCCGACTCGAACTCGATATCGACGACGGGCCCGATGATCTGCACTATACGCCCTTCCTGTTGCTCTACGGCTGCTGCATCGCTCATGTGGTGCTCTTTCGATCTCAATCCTGTCATCCACTGGGTCGTCGGCGCCGGTTTGTTCGCCCGTCCTATGCCTTCGCGCCCGAGACGACCTCGATGATCTCGCGGGTGATGGCCGCCTGGCGGACCTTGTTCATGTAAAGCGTCAGGTTGTCGATCATCTCCTCGGCGTTCCGCGAAGCGGCATCCATCGCGGTCATGCGGGCCGCGAACTCGGCTGCTTCCGACTCCAGCAACGCACGGAAGATCTGGACCTCCACGTGCTGGGGCAGGAGCCGCGCCAGGATCTCGTCGGCCGACGGCTCGTACAGGTAGTCCGCTTGCGGCGCCCCTAATTGCTCCGTGTCGGCGAGCCGCGGGATGGGCAGTAACTGTTCGACGACCACGCGCTGCTGCATCACCGTCTTGAACTCGTTGTAGGCCAGGCACACCCGGCCGGCACGCCCTTCGACGAACTCCTCCACCACCGCACGGGCAATCTCGCGCGCATGATCCAGCTTCAACCGCCCGAAAATCTGCGTGAGCTCGAAGCGCACGTCGACGCGTCGGCGCCGGAAGTAGTCGCGCCCCTTCCGGCCAACGAGCGCGAACGTCACCGCTCGTCCCTGCTGCTCACCGACGAAGCTGCTTGCCGCCTTCGTGACGTTGCCGTTGAAGCTCCCGCACAAGCCCTTGTCGGCGCTCACGACGACGAGCAGCGTCGGCGCATCGCCCATTGCCTCACTGCCCAGGAGCGGGTGTCGTCCTGCCTCGACGCGCGTCGCCAGGCTATTCAACACATACGCCATCCGCTGCGCGTACGGCCGCGCATTCACGACGCGTTCCTGCGCGCGACGCAGGCGCGACGCCGCAACCATCTTCATGGCCTTGGTGATCTGCTGTGTCGCTCGCACAGCCCGCACGCGGCGCCGGATATCAATCAGTGACGGCATAAGAACAGTTCTTGGTGCTTGGTCCTTAGTGCTTGGTTCTTCCTCCTTGGTGCTTGGTCCGGCGGCAGTCGCGCACCAAGAACTAAGGACCAAGGACTAAGGACCTTATATGACGGTTCCCTGCGGTGTCGCCACGAAGCTCTGGTTGAACTCCTTGATCGCCTCCGTCAACGTGCGCTTCGCGTCATCATCGACGGTCTTCTTCTCCGCGATCGTTGTCAGAATGCCCGGGTGACGCGTCTCGAGAAATCGGTGGAACTCCCGCTCCCAGCGCCCGACTTCCGCCACCGGAATGTCGTCGAGCAGACCGTTCGTGCCGGCAAAGGTAATCGCGACCTGCTTCTCGACGGCCAGGGGCCGATACTGCGGCTGTTTCAGGATCTCGACGAGACGCACGCCGCGATGCAGCTGCGCCTGCGATGCCTTGTCGAGGTCGCTGCCGAACTGTGCGAACGCCGCCAGTGCGCGATACTGCGCCAACTCGAGACGCAACGTTCCTGCGACCTGGCGCATGGCCTTGATCTGCGCAGCGCCGCCGACACGCGAGACCGAGTTGCCCACGTTGATGGCCGGCCTGACGCCCTGGTGGAAGAGGTCCGTCTCCAAGAAGATCTGCCCGTCGGTAATGGAGATCACGTTGGTCGGAATATACGCCGAGAGGTCACCCGCTTGCGTCTCGATGATGGGCAGCGCCGTCAGCGAGCCACCTCCGAGATCGTCATTCAACTTGGCCGCCCGTTCGAGCAAGCGCGAGTGCAGATAGAAGACGTCGCCAGGATACGCCTCTCGGCCCGGTGGCCGCCGGAGCAGCAGTGAAATCTCCCGGTATGCCTGCGCGTGCTTGGAGAGATCGTCGTAGATGACCAACGCGTGCCGCCCGCTATCACGAAAGTACTCGCCCATCGCACACGCGGCGTACGGGCTGATGTACAACATCGGCGCAGGGTTGGACGCCGCGGCCGCAACGACGATGGTGTAGTCCATCGCGCCGTGCTCCTCGAGCGTCCTGACGACTTGGGCGATCGTCGATTGCTTCTGGCCGACCGCGTTGTAGATGCAGACGACGTCCAGACCCTTTTGATTGATGATCGTGTCGACCACCACCGCGGTCTTGCCCGTCTGGCGATCCCCGATGATCAGCTCGCGCTGTCCGCGCCCAATTGGCACCATGCAGTCGATCGCCTTGAGCCCAGTCTGCAGCGGCTCTCGCACGCCCTGTCGCTCGACGACGCCCGGCGCCAGCCGTTCGATGGGCGCTGTCTTGTCGGTGACGATCGCGCCCTTCCCGTCCAGCGGCTGGCCGACCGCGTTCACCACACGGCCGAGCAGTGCCTCGCCCACCGGTACGGAAATGATGCGATTGGTACGCCGGACCGTATCGCCTTCCTTGATCTTCGAGAACTCGCCCAGCAGCACCGTGCCGACGCCATCTTCTTCGAGGTTCAGCGCAATGCCGTAGACGCCGTGCGGGAACTCGATCATCTCGCCCGCCATCGCACGCTCCACGCCGTGGAGACGCGCGATGCCGTCGCCGACCGACACGACCGTCCCCACCTCTGCGACATCGACATCCGGGGAGAAGCCGCCAATCTGCTCGCGAATGAGTCGCGAGATCTCGTCTGCTTTGATCGTCATACCTCTGCGCTCAGTTGTTCTTTGAATCGCCGGAGCTGCGTCGTGATGCTGCCATCGAACACCAAGCTGCCAACGCGTGCCACTGCGCCGCCAATGATGCTGGGGTCGACCGCGCGCACGAGCGACACGCGCCGGCCCGTCGCTCGAGACAATCCGGCCGCGATTGCCGCCGCTTGCTCCTCGCTCAGCGGCACCGCCGTAGTCACCGCGGCCTCCATCACACGTTGATGCTCGAGCATCCGTCGGTGGAAAGCGGCCGCGATGGGGCGGATGGTGGCGAGGCGATCCCGATCGGCGAGCGCCAGCAACAGCCGGTGGCTGATGGAGGTGAGATCGAGCCGCGGTGCAAGCTGATCGACCAGCGCATGCTTGGCTGCCGGCTTCACCATCGGACTGGTCAGCGCAGTCTCGAGGTCCCGGTGCGCGTCGAGTAGTTCGACCATGCGTGTGAGGTCTGAGGCCGTATGCGCTGGATCACCCTGTTGAAGCGACACGTCGAACAACGCCCTGGCCGCGCGTGTCGCTTCGAGCCTAGTCATACGGCTGCCTCACATCCGCGACATAATGCGCGATCAGACGCTCTTGATCTGCCTGCGTCATCGTGGCACGCAGATGGGCGGAGGCGACGTCAGCGGCAAGCGTCGCGGCGTCGGCCACGAGCTCCTGCTTCGCCACGCGGAGCGCCAAGTCGATCTCCCGGCGTGCCTGGGTAATCATCCGGCTCCGCTCTTCCTCGGCCGCGTGACGGATGCGCGTTTCTTCCGCCGCGATCTCCTCGACACCACGCTGCCGCAGCGCCTCTATCTCGCCCGGAAGGGCCTGGAGCTTGGCCTCGACCTCGGCGAGCTGCGCGCTGGCCGCGTTGCGGGTCGACTCTGCCTCGGCGAGGCCAGACCGGATCCCCTCCGCACGTCCGGAGAGATGTCCGGCAAGCGGCGTCCGAAGAAAGTAGTAGAGGCCGCCGGCAAGCACCAAGAAATTCACGAGCGTCGCGATCGTGCCCCAGGGGCTCTCGTCGTGGCCCGCCTCGTCTGCGTGCGCACCTTCTCCGTGCTGCGGAGGGCGCTCTTCTGAAGGCGCCACTTCGCCGGCCGCGTTCGATGCGCCCGGCTCTGCGGCAACCAACAGCGCAGGGAAGCTCAGGGCGCCGGCCAGCACTGCCGCCGCCACCGAGAGATTGATCCGAATTTCACAAGCGCGCACGTGCATCGGTCTTTCGCGTCTTGCCCCTTCGATGTTGAACCACGATTAGGAAGCTTGGCGGTCGAGCAGGCGGCTTGCGACGGCAAGACCGAGCTCGTGTGCCTCAGCAGCCAGGCGGGCCCGCGCCGCTTCAGCAGATGTGCGCAGCTCTTCAGCAGCCCGCGCTCGTTCTTGCTCGACCTCGCGGCGCGTTTCGGCAACAAGGGTCGATCGCTTCTCGAGCGCGTTGCGGCGGACCTCGTCCATTTCCCGGTAGAGACTCGCGCGTGCAGCGGCGGTCTTGGCTTCGTACTCTTCCGTGGCCCGTCGCGCTTCAGCCGCGGCACGTGCGGCCAAGGCGCGCGCCGACGCCACCGCTTCTTCACGCGCGCGCATCACGCGGGTCAGAGGCTTGAACAAGAAGTGCTGCAACGCGGCTGCTAGCACGAGAACCGAGAGGATGACCCACAGGACCGACAGGTCCAGCGACACGCAATTGCCTCCGGAGAAACCCAGCCCACGAACCTGCCGGGCATGGAAAGGCCGGATCAGGCGCGCCTCAGACGGCACGCCGAAACGTAGTTTTATACCATCCCCACCAAACTGTCGCAAGAGCACATCAGAGAAGCCGGACCTTCCACTCGCCCTGTGGCTCGACGAGCCCGACGCGGACGGCAGGCACCCCGGCACGGTGCAACCGCCCCAGAACGGTCTGTTCCTCGGCGCTCGACACGGACGCCAGCAGGCCGCCCGAGGTCTGCGGGTCGTACAGCAAGGCGAGCAGCGCCGGCTCCATGTCGCGCGGCACGTCGACGCCTGACCCGAAATAGGCCTCGTTCGTCTTACCGCCGCCGGTGAGGTTGCGCGCGACCAAAGCGCGGACACCCGCCAGCAGTGGCACCGCGCTCGCGTCGATCGCGATCGTCACTCTGCTCGCAATCGCCATCTCCGATGCATGCCCGAGCAAACCGTATCCGGTGACGTCCGTGCACGCCCCAACGCTACGCTCCGGCGCACCTGCGAGTGCCTCCGCCGCAGCGCGGTTGAGCGTCGCCATCGAGACGACAGCCGCCTCGAGCACATCGGCTGGCGCACGCTGAAACTTTGCAGCCGTGGTGATCACACCGGTTCCGAGAGGTTTCGTCAGCAAGAGGACGTCGCCGGGCCGGGCCCCGGCATTCGCCCAGATTTGCCCGGGATCGACCATACCGGTGACCGCATAGCCGAACTTCACTTCGTGGTCCTGGACAGTGTGGCCACCGAGGAGGGCCACTCCCGCCTCGACAAGCTTCTCCAGGCCGCCGTGGAAGATCGCGCGCACGACGCTCGCGTCGAAGTCGTTCGCTGGGAAGGCGGCAATAGCAAGCGCCGTGAGAGGACGCCCGCCCATCGCATAGACGTCGCTCACGGCGTTGGCTGCCGCGATCTGGCCGTAAAGACGGGGGTCGTCAACAATTGGCGTGAAAAAATCAACGGTTTGAACCAGCGCCTCGGCTGCCCCGATTTGGTACACACCCGCATCGTCCGCGGTCCTGAAGTCAACCAGAACCCGGTCAGAGGCTTCCACGGGCCAGTCGCTCAGCACGTGAGCGAGCTCGCCGGCAGCGAGCTTGCTCGCTCAACCGGCGCAGGCGGCGTAATCGGTGAGTCGGCGTTTCTTCTTGAACATTTCAGCTCGGTTCTGTAATGCGCTCGTAGATTCGATTGAGCTCCTCTTCGGAGATGAAGTCGATTTCGATACGTCCCCCTTTCCCCGCGCGGACGATACGGACGCGTGTGCCGAGCGCGAGGCGCATGCGCTCCTCGGCGTGGCGTGTGTGCACATCGGTCGACGGCTCGGTGCGTGTGGGCTTGGCCGGCGTCAGGAGACGACGCACGAGCGCTTCGGTCTCGCGCACCGAGAGATGACGATCAAGCGCCTCGCGCGCGGCTGTCTTCATGCGCGCGTGATCGTCGAGGCCAACGATGGCACGAGCGTGGCCCATCGAGAGCGCCGCGCCCGCGACGAGCTGGCGCACCTCTGCCGGCAGCTTCAGGAGTCGGAGGTGATTGGCAATCGAGGCGCGATCCTTGCCGACGGCATCCGCAATTTGTTCCTGGGTGAGATGAAACTCCTCGACGAGGCGCCTGTAGGCGAGCGCTTCGTCTATCGCGTTCAGGTCTTCCCGCTGGAGGTTTTCGATGAGCGCGACCTCGAGCAGCTTCTCGTCGGGGACGTCTCGAAGGACCACCGGCACCTTCAGCAAGCCGGCGCGCTGCGCGGCTCGCCAGCGGCGCTCGCCGGCAATGATCTGATAGCGCTCCCCGCGGCGCCGGGTGACCAGCGGTTGGATGACCCCGCTGGCACGCAGGGAGCGGGCAAGCTCGTCGAGTCGCCTATCGTCGAAGTGCGCGCGAGGCTGGAGAGGGTTGGGATCCAAGAGATCGAGGTCGACCTCGAGCGCTTGGCCGATGTTCTGCCGCCCCTCCCGGAGCTCGTGAGAAGCAACAGCCCCTGGCCCCTCCGCTTGGGAGCTCCCTCCACCAGGAGGCTCGGTAGCCGGCTGCGTGGAAGGAGCAATCGCGGGGGGCTGCCTGTCGGGAATGAGCGCGCTCAAGCCGCGCCCCAAGGCGGAGCGCTTTTCCGCTGCCATCTGCTTCACTCCTCACAAGTTAGGTCTATCAACATAGTCACGTCATGCCCTTGGACCATTCCGCGACAGGAGCTCACGTGCAAGGGTTGTGTAGGCTTCAGCGCCGCGGGATTTGGCATCGTACAGGACGGCCGGCATACCGTGGCTCGGCGCCTCGGCCAGACGGATGTTTCGTGGGATCACGGTGTCAAAGACCTTGTTGTCGAAGAACCCCCGAATCTCGCGGGCAACCTGTTGACCGAGGTTGGTTCGGTCGCCGTACATCGTCAACAGCACGCCTTCGACGTCCAATCGCGGGTTGAGGGCCGAGCGTACGCGCTTGAGCGTGGTTAGGAGATCTGCGAGTCCCTCCAGCGCAAAGTATTCGCAGTGCAATGGGATGAGCACCGTGTCGGCGGCGACGAGCGCATTGAGCGTGAGCAGGCCGAGGGAAGGCGGCGTATCGACGAGCAAGTAGGAGAAGCGATCCCGGAGCGGTTCCAGCACCTGCCGCAAGCGCCCCTCGCGGTTCGCTTGAGTGACGAGCTCTACCTCCGCACCTGAGAGGTCGCGATCGGCAGGAACTACCTTCAGCCGTTCGATCGGCGTGTCAAGGATGGGGAGGGGTATCTCGCCGTCGGCACCAGCTCCCATCAGCGCTTCGTAGATGGTGCGGCCGTCATGCTGCTTCTGTCCGACGCCGCTGGTGAGATTTCCCTGCGGGTCGATATCGACAGCGAGCACATCATGGCCGGCACTGGCCAGCGATGCACCAAGATTGATCGCCGTTGTGGTCTTGCCCACACCGCCCTTTTGGTTCGAGATCGCGATGATCTTCCCCATTTTCAAAAGCTTAGGGTCGAGTTGCTTGCAGGATGTTGGTGATCGGCGGCTCGCCGTCCGACAAAACGATAGCACAGGCAGAAATCCGATTCCTGTTTCCCATTCGACTCGTCTGACGCTCGCTCATGGCAAGCCGTCAGGTGAGTCGAAGGGTGCCTCGCGTTTCCTGGTTCCTGGTTCCTGGTTCCCGTTGTCCTGAGGTAGGGCCGCCTCGCCGAGGCGGCCGTTTTCCCTGGTTCCTGACTTCTGATTTCTGATCGTTCCACGTGGAACACCGATCAGGGGACCTTGCGCAGGATTGACAGTTGGCCCGCCTGACCCGAGAGTAATGGATACTCTCCGGCAACTTCTAGGCCTGACGCCAGCGGCGGCTTCCCCTGCCCGGCCCGAAACCACAGCAGCCGCCCTCCAGGTCGCAGAAAGGTCCCTAGCGCCGCGAGCTCCTGCGTGCCGACTCGAATCGCCCGGACCGTCACAACGTCCATCCGCGCCGCCAGCGTGCCCGCCTCGACCAACGCCTCGAAGCGTGAACGCGCCACCTCCGTTCCACTCAGCCCGAGCTCACGAACGGCTTCCTGCAGAAACGCTGCCTTCCGCACTCGACTCTCTACCATCACCAGCGCCAAGTCCGGCAGCGCCAATTTCAAAGGGATGGCGGGTGACCCTCCACCAGAGCCGACGTCAATCAGCAAGCCCGCCTCGCCAGGTATCCACTGCGCCGCCATCAGCGGCTCGACGATCAGCCGGTCCACCGCCTTGTCCGGATCGTCAAAGGCCACCAGGTTCATCCGGCGATTCCATCGACTGAGCAAGGATAGGTAAGCCGCCAACCGCGCTCGCAACGCCCGTTCCGGCGCCATCCCGGCAGCTCGCGCGCGCCGCTCGATACGCTGTTCTAGAGAGGGGAGCAAGGCAGCAACGGGGTTAAGGGCTATACCGTTCACTTACGACGTAGCGAGGGGTCTTTAGCCCCCTCGCCCGCGGAGGCGGAAAGGCCGCGCGCTACCTGCGAAACGGGGTTCGGCCAAGCAAGGCAATAGCGGGTCGTGCCGGCCGTCACGGCGGTGGCGCCGTAATTAGGTCTGTTAGCCTATCTTAGGCGCTACGGCTTCCGCGAGATGATGACGCGCTTCGCGGCACCATCCCCCTGACTTTCAGACGCCAGCTCGGGATCGGTCCCAACCTCGAGGTGGACGATGCGCCGGCTGTAAGAATTGAGTGGGCCCAGCTCCTGAGCCCCACCGGTCGCCTTTACGCGATCCATCAAGAAGCGGGCCATCTGCCGCAGCTCGTTGTCCTTCCCTTGGCGGAAGCCGCAGGCATCCACGACAATCCGATGCCCCTCCTCGAGATCCCGCCGGTACGCGGCGTTCACCACCTGCTGCAGCGCATCCAGCCCCTCGCCCTTCCGCCGCAACAGCTCCGTCGCTTCGGCGCCGCTCAACTCAACACACAGTCCGTCCTGGTGGTCCTGTACCTGCGCTTCGAGCTCCAGACCCAACGCGCTCACGACCTCCTGTACGAAGGTGCGCACCTCGCTCCGAAATTGCGTTGCTCGCTCCGTATCCATCACTGCCGCTCCTGCTGCACGGGCCGACCGCTCTTCCGCGCCTCACTTCCCTTCACACGCCGTTCGGCCGCCGGTCTCGCTGCTTGAACCTGCGGCGGCCCAATCAGCTTGTTCGTCAAGAATTGCTGGCCGATCGTCCACACGTTACTGAGCAACCAGTACACGACCAGACCGCTTGGGACCCACAAGAAGAACACCGTGAACATGACCGGCATCATCGTCATCATCTTCTGCTGCACTGGATCCATGCCGGTCGCCGGTGTCATGCGTTGCTGCAAGATCATCGATGCCCCCATCAGCAGCGGTGTCACGTAGTACGGATCGTGCACGGAGAGATCCTTGATCCACAGCATGAAGGGCGCACCACGTAGCTCGATCGCCTGCGACAGGAGCGCGTAGAACGCGAACAAAATGGGGAAGGTGAGCACCATCGGCACACACCCGCTCGCCGGGTTCACGCCCTTCTCGCGGTACAGGCCCATGAGCTCCCCGTTCATCTTCTGTCGCGCCGGATCCGTGACCTTGAGCTGTTTGTAGCGCTCCTGAATCGCCTTGACCTGCGGCTGAAGCGCCTGAAGCTTTCGCATCGACACGACACTCTTGTGCCGCAGCGGAAAGATCAGCACGTTGATGATGACGGTGAGGATCACAATCGCCCACCCGTAGTTCCCCACGTATCCGTGCACCCATTGGAGCGCGTGCAGCAGCGGCACGGCGAGGAAGGCGAAGAAGCCGAAGTTGATCGTCCGTACTAGCTCGCGATCCGTCGCGGCGAGCAGGTTGAAGTCTTTCGGTCCCAAGTACGCCCTGACCTCGGACGGCTTGGTGTCGAACCGCAATGCGTACGAGACGAGCTCCCGCTCCTCCTCTGTCCCGGGTATCGGCACCACGCGATAGTCTGCCCGCGCCGGCTGATTCCCCGGAAGGACGACGCCGAGGAAGTAGTGGTCGTCCATGCCAACGTAGCGAAATCTGCCTGCGTGCGCCGCATCCGTGCGGATGGTGCCCGGCGGGAGTCGTGTCACCTCCTCGTCCTTGTAGAAGATGCCTTGAGGCGGCTGGGAATACGTCCCAAACAAAAAGCCGCTGCCGCCCCCGCGGGTGAGATCACCGACGCCCACGCCGCCGTGAACAATGAGAGTCTCGGCCTCCCCGTTCTCCGTCACCGCGGCGTTGAAGCCGAGGACGTACGCCTGGTGATCTTTTTGGATCGTGAACGTCTTGGTCGCATGGAGGCCCGTCTCGTCGTCGTACTCGAGGACCAGCATCCCCTCTTGCGCTGGCTTGACCGTTGTTCTGCGCGTGCTCGGCCGGAACAGCGCGTTGCTCAACCGCGACGACAGCGCCTCATTGTCCGGCACTGAAAGAGCAAACGCGGCCTGCAGCACCTCGACGCCGATGTCCTGCGGCAGGAGATCGACAGCGTGCCCATTGTTATCGCGATACTTCTTCAACTGCCATCGTGTGAGCACCGCACCGCGAGTGTTGAACTCCGCCCGCACGGCGTCCGTCTCCACGACGACCGTCTCGCCGGGAGCGCCTCCATTCTCAGCGGGAGGAGAGATTCCGCTTGCTGCCGGCGGTTTCTCTTGAGCAGGCTCTGTCGCGACCGGCGCCGCGGTCGCGCTTGGCGCTCCAGCCTCCGGCCGAGACTGGCTGCCCGGCGCAGAGCTTGCTGGGGGGCGTGGGGACTGTCGCCGCGGCGCGATCAATGCTTGATAGGCATAGAGCACCACGAACGACAAGGCGAATGCCAGAATGACTCGCTTTTCCATGAATCAGGCTCTTTGGTGGCGGTCCAAGCGTCGCTCGTTGGTGCCCGTGGAGCTATCGGGCGCGGGTACGGCGTCCCAACCCGCAGGTCCGAGCGGGTGACAACGAGCGAATCGCTTCAGAGCAAGCCAACCACCTCTGAAGAAGCCGTGGATCGTCAGCGCCTCCGCTGCGTACTCCGAGCACGTCGGCTGGAAGCGGCATGCGCCGCCCGCGAACGGCGAGAGCAGGACCTGGTAAGCCCGCACCGCGGCGACGGCAAAGATCACGAGCGAAGTATGAAGGATGTGCGTCACGGACGTGTCGATCGTTGCCGGCCGCCCGCGCGGCGGATCATGGTGTCGAATTCCGTCTCGAGGCGAGTGAACGATTGGGCCAGGAGCTCGCGCTTGGGCACGAGCACGAGATCGATACCGGGCGTCGGCTTGTGCCGCCGGAACAATTCCCGCGCGAGGCGCTTGGCCCGGTTGCGCCGCACCGCGTCGCCAAGCTTCCGCGTCGCGGCCACACCGAGGCGCGTCCCCACGGCGTCGGTCGCGAGCACGAACAGCGTCATGAACCGCCCGTGCAGCTTCTGTCCTTGAGTGTAGATCCGCTGGAAGTCGGCGCGTCGCTGAATGCGCTCGGTCGGCCTGAACGTGTGGCGCATGCAAGGCCTCACTCGAGCGAAGGCTGTCTCGCCGAAGCGGCCAAGCCGCGAAGGCGGACCCCTGTAGTGTTCGCCAAACCTTGCTGGCCTCCCGCAGCCTACGGCCAGTCAGGGCCATTCCTCTGAATCCCGAATCGCCAATCCTGATTCCTGATTCTCAGCGACGGGATCCGCTCGCACGCGGCGAGTCGGGTCGCGTCGAGCCGGAAACAGCCAGCCGCTTCCGTCCCTTCGCGCGACGCCGCTTCAGGATCGAGCGTCCGCTCTTCGTACGCATCCGGACCAGGAAGCCGTGCGTACGAAGGCGACGGCGCCGACTGGGCTGATAAGTACGCTTCATGATGCCTTTCTTTCGACCAAGCTCGCGGCGCGTTCGGCAAACACGCCCCACCATAGCGTCAGTATGGACGCGTCGCCGAGGCGTCCTCGCTACACGAACAAGAACCCGTTATCGTACCGGGCTGGCACGAGCCCTGTCAATCTCGCGGGCGTTTGCGACACGACAATTCCTGCTGGAGCAGTTGCGCGACGGCACCAGCCATGATACCTTCGCGGTGCCTCACGGTGGCTCCCTAAACGACCCAACTTGAACGGCTGTTATACGAAGTTTTCCACACCTGTGGAAAAAACTGTGGAAATTCCAGGGCCTTCGCCTCGACGCACGCGACAGAGCTAGGAGTAGAGACCACTTTCGTCTAGACCACAGACAATTACAACCGATACTTGTCTGTTTTCGCCTACCTCCCCAACGCGGCGGAGGGCGCGCTGCGACGGCCGGAGATGGCGAAAGGTCAGGCTCGTCATCGAGTAAGATCGATCTTCTCGGCGCCACCCGCCGACCATTCTGATGCAAGGCGGTTACAGGGCTGTGATGAACGTGGTCATTTGGGATCAGGTGCTGGCTGTGGTGGAGACGCGGGTGAACCGCCACATCTTCAACACCTGGTTTCGCCCCACCTCGTTCATTCGGGACGAGGGCACCCGGCTGCTCGTCGGGGTGCCGAGCAATGTGTTTGGCGATTGGCTGACCAGACACTACAAGGGAGTATTGTCTGAGGCGCTCACCTCTATCGGCCGTGCCGGTATCGAGATTGCCTTCGTGGCCCAAGATCCCCCCTCGGCACCTGAGAGCGCGTCGCTCGATCACGAGCTCTTCACGCCCGAAGAGGCCGATGCCCCCGTCTCCGGCGCCCGCCTCAATCCTCGATACACGTTCGACACCTTCGTGGTGGCCTCGTCCAACCAGTTCGCGCACGCCGCTTGCCGCGCCGTCGCCGAGGCCCCGTCGCGCTCGTACAACCCCCTCTACATCTACGGCGGTGTCGGTCTCGGCAAGACGCATTTGATGCACGCCGTCGGGCACTACGTGCTGCGCCACATGAAGGGCGCCCGCCTCACCTACATCTCTGCTGAGCGCTTCATGAACGAGATGATCAATGCGCTCAAACTGGAGCGCATCATCGAGTTTCGTGAGCGCTATCGGAACGTGGAAGTCCTGCTGATCGACGACGTGCAGTTCATGGCCGGCAAAGAAGGAACACAGGTAGAGTTCTTCCACACGTTCAATGCGCTGTACGACGCGTCGAAGCAGATCGTCATCACGAGCGATTGTCCACCACACGAGATCCCACAGCTCGAGGAGCGCTTGCGATCGCGCTTCAACTGGGGGCTCATCGCCGATATCCAACCACCGGATCTCGAAACGAAGGTGGCGATTCTCAAGAAGAAAGCAGAAGCCGAGGCTGTACCGCTTCCCGACAACGTTGCGCTCTATATCGCCAGCAAGATCAAGTCGAATATTCGAGAGCTCGAAGGATCCCTCATTCGCCTCGTGGCGTACGCGTCATTGACCGGGCGCGAGATCACCGTCGCCCTCGCACACGACGTGCTCAAGAACGTCCTAAGCGGCGACGACCGCGCCGTCACGATCGACGCCGTGCAGAAATTCGTCGCCGACTACTACCAACTGCGACTGAGCGAGCTGCGATCCAAGGACAACTCCAAATCGGTCGTCATGCCTCGCCAGATCGCCATGTTCCTCTCCAAGGAGTTGACCAAGGCGTCACTCCCAGAGATTGGTCGCGCCTTCAACAAGCACCACTCGACGGTTATTCACTCGATAGGAAAGGTGGAGGAGCTGCGCAAGCGAGACACGGATTTCAACAGGATTATCAACAGCTTCATCGACAACTTTCGGTAACCTGAAACGGGGTTCGCGAGCGCGGCGCGTTCGGCGAACGCGCCCTACCATTGACAAAGTGTAGGGCCGCCTCGGCGAGCCGGCCGCGATTTTCCACAGATGATCCGACGTGGCGTCTGTGGATGTTCTGTCGATGCTTCGAGCGCCGCCGTTACCCACAAGAGGTCCGCTTACAGGCACACCGTGGATCCACAGGGATTTAGCGCTCTAAGTATCTGAAGGACAAGTAGTAATTGACGCGTCCGCCTTTTCAACACGTCTTATTCTTGCTATAATTCTATGTTGGTTTATCTCTAAGGCTAGATTACTGAAGGACCGATGGAAGGGATTGCCGAAAGGTCCTTCAAGGGGCACAAACAACGCACCCGCCGCCTGTGGAGAGGCTCACCAGCTTTTCGAGCTTGCCGCCCGTCGACGGCCGGGCAGTGCGACAGACCAAGGACAGCACGTTAATGGAACTCGTCGTCCGGAAGAGTGACCTGCTCCGTGAGCTGCAGTTCTTCCAAGGTATCGTGGAGCGCAAGACTACGCTGCCGGTGCTTGCCAATGTCTTGGTGCAGGCGGGCGGTGAGAGTGTCGAGCTTGCCGCGACCGACACCGAGGTTGGTCTTCGGAGCCGCTGTGCGGCCTCGGTGGCCAAGCAAGGTGCCGTCACCCTCCCAGCGAAGAAGCTGTACGAGATCATCAAGGCGCTGCCCGAGACGGACGTACGAATCGAGCAGGACAAGAGCGGCGTTAAAGTGGCGGCTGAACGCTTCGAATCGCGATTGTCGACGCTGCCACGGGATGAGTTCCCACAGCTGCCGGACGCGGGCGAGGCCGTGGCCACGCTACCGCGTGAGTCCCTCAAGCACATGGTCGAGAAGACGCAGTTTGCCATGACGGGGGAGGATACGCGGTACTACCTGAACGGGGCGCTCTTCATCCTAAAGCCTGAACAGATGACCTTGGTTGCGACCGATGGTCATCGCCTTGCCCTCGTCACGGTGCCGCGCGAGAACGGCGACGCGAAGGTGTCCGATGACGACGAAGGTGTGAAGGTGCTCTTGCCAAGGAAGACGACGCTCGAGCTGAGCAAGCTGCTCGGTGAGGGCAAGGAGGCGATTGCTTATGAGCGATCCGAGAACCACCTTTTCTTCCGCGTGGAGGGTCGGACACTCATTTCGCGGATGATGGATGCGCAATTTCCAGCCTATGAGCGAGTGATTCCAAAGGGAAACGACAAGACCGTGACGTTCGACCGCGAGCGCATCAACAACGCAGTGCGACGCGTCGCACTGCTGTCGAACGAGCGCTCTCGAGCCGTGAAGTTCCAGATCGCACCCGGCAAGGTCGAGGTCACGTCGAGCAGCCCAGAAGTCGGAGAAGCCCGTGAGGAGCTGCTCGTCGACTACGAAGGGGCCGCGTTGCAGATTTGCTTCAATGCTCAGTACGTGCTCGATTTCCTCGGAGCGGTGGAGAGCGATACCATCAGTCTCTCCTTGAAGGATGAGGCGAGCCAAGCGCTCCTGAAGCCCGTGGGTGTCGACGGCTACGACTACACCTACGTGATCATGCCGATGCGCATCTGACGGCAAAATGCGGTGCATTCGGGCGACCGCCGTGAATGCAGCCCGTTTTCGGCCTGCAAGAACGATTCGATGGAACACCTGACCCCCGATATTCCAGAGCCGGAGGAACGCCGCGTGTCGCCGCCCGCCGAGACGGACACCTACGGCGCCGAGAGCATCAAGGTGCTCGAAGGCCTCGAGGCGGTCCGCAAGCGGCCCGGTATGTACATCGGTACAACCGGACCGCCAGGCCTGCACCATCTCGTTTACGAGGTCGTCGACAACTCGATTGACGAGGCGCTGGCGGGCTACTGCGACGAGGTCAACATCACGATCCACGTCGACAACTCGCTCACGGTCCTCGACAACGGGCGCGGCATCCCGATCGACTTGCACGAGAGCGGAAAATCAGCAGCGGAGGTCGTCATGACCACGCTGCACGCAGGCGGCAAGTTCGGGGAGAAGGACAGCGCCTACAAGGTCTCCGGTGGGTTACACGGCGTGGGCGTGTCCGTGGTCAATGCGCTCGCGGAGAGCTTGACGCTCGAGATCTATCGCAACGGGGACGTCTTTCAGCAGATCTACGAGCGTGGAAGACCGCTTGCGCCTTTGGCAACGCTGGGCACGACGAAACGGCGGGGCACGAAAGTCACCTTCAGGCCAGACCCACTCGTCTTCGAGACCATCGAGTTCAGCTTCGACACGCTCGCGCAGCGCCTGCGAGAGCTCGCCTTCCTCAATGCAGGCGTCGTGATCACGCTCGATGACGAGCGCGAGGATGGGAAGCACGCACGGTACGAGTATCAGGGTGGCATCAGCGAGTTCGTGGCGTACTTGAACACGAACCGCACCGTGCTGCACGACGAGCCAATCTACATGCGGGGCGAGAAGGAGAGTGTCGACGTCGAGATCGCGCTGCAGTGGAACGACGCCTATATCGAGCAGGTCTATACGTACGCCAACAACATCAGCACGGTCGATGGAGGGACGCATCTCTCCGGTTTCCGCGCGGCGCTCACGGGCACCATCAACGCCTATGCGTCCAACTCCAATCTCACGAAGGACCTGAAGGATACGACGATTGACGGCAGCGACATCCGTGAGGGTCTCGTGGCCGTGGTCAGCGTGAAGGTGCCCAATCCGCAGTTCGAAGGCCAGACCAAGGCAAAGCTCGGAAGCACCGAGGTCAAGGGTATCGTCCAGAGCATCGTCAACGACCGGCTCGCCGCGGTCCTGGAAGAGAATCCAACCATCGCGCGCAAGATTGTCTCGAAGGCCATCGACGCCGCGAGGGCGCGCGAGGCTGCGCGCAAGGCGCGGGATCTCGTACGCCGCAAAGGCGCACTGGACAACAGCACGCTTCCAGGGAAGTTGGCAGACTGCCAGGAGCGTGATCCCGCGCAGAGCGAGCTGTACATCGTCGAAGGAGAGTCGGCCGGCGGATCGGCCAAGCAGGGGAGAGATCGACGCTTCCAGGCCATCCTCCCGGTCAAGGGCAAGATCCTCAACGTCGAGAAGGCACGCTTCGACAAGATGCTGGGGAGCGACGAGATCAGGACGATGATCGCCGCCCTCGGGTGTGGCATAGGCGAGAACGACTTCGACCTGTCGAAGCTGCGATACCACCGCATCATCATCATGACGGATGCGGACGTCGACGGCTCGCATATCCGGACGTTGCTGCTCACCTTCTTCTACCGCCAGATGCGCGAGCTGATCGACAACGGGTACATCTACATCGCGCAGCCGCCGCTCTACCGTGTCAAACAGGGCAAGCGGGAGACGTACATCAAGGACGATCGCGATCTCGAGACATTCCTCGTGCGTCGCGCCGTGGAGTCACGGCTGCTTCGCCTCGTCGACCAGCAGCGCGAGGTCAGCGGCGAGGAGCTCGTCCAGCTTCTGCAGCGCCTGATTGCTTTCCGGAAGAACCTGAAGCTGGTCGAGCGCCGAGGACCGGCCTCCGACCTGTTGTACGCGCTGCTCGACGAAGGGATCAAGGACCTGACGTTCTTCGCGGACCGCGCGGCCGTTGATGCCTTCGGTCAGCGGCTGGCCAGCGCCGGCCGCAGTGTCGGCGTGGAGGTGGATGAGGAGCACAATGCGTTTCGCTTGATGATCGACGATCGCACCTCCGGTTACCCCAGGCGCTTCGACATCGGGCTGGATTTCGTGAGCACGCCGGACTATCGCGCGCTCCTTGGCGGATACCGGGACGTGAAGGCGCTTCAAGGTCAGATGATCGTCGCGCATGTCGCGGGACCGGACACGCGGGAAGAAGAAGAGGCCTCGGCCGCGCCAGGAGACGCCGCTGCGGCCGCCGAGAGCGCCGCGGCCGCGGAGATCGGCGTGCCGGACGCTGCCGCAACCGCGCGGCGGGCGGCGGCGCGCAGTGCGCCGGCGGAGGTTGCAGTTGCCTCGGTCCCGGACTTGGTCGACTACTTCCTCGCCGGTGGCCGCAAGGGTGTGGCCATCAATCGGTACAAGGGTCTCGGCGAGATGAACCCGGACCAGCTCTGGGACACGACGATGAAGCCGGAGGTGAGGACGCTGCTCCAGGTGCGCGCCGAGGATCATGCCGAAGCCGACTTGATGTTCACCACGCTCATGGGCGATCAGGTGGAGCCGCGACGCAAGTTCATCGAGAGCAACGCTCTCGATGTGAAGAATCTGGACATTTAGACCCCTTGTTTGCATGACCACCTCGACCCGCATCCCCGTCGCCATCGAAGATGAAATGAAGCGCTCGTACCTGGATTACGCGATGAGCGTGATCATCGGTCGGGCGCTGCCAGACATCCGTGATGGGCTCAAGCCGGCGCACCGCCGCGTGCTCTACGGGATGCGGCTGATGGGGCTCGGCTCGAGCCGGGCCTACCGCAAGTGCGCCAAGATCGTCGGCGAGGTCATGGGGAACTTCCACCCCCACGGCGACCAGTCAATTTACGACACGCTCGTTCGGCTCGCCCAGGACTTCAACATGCGGTACCCCCTGGTGGACGGCCAGGGGAACTTCGGGTCGATGGATGGCGATCCGCCGGCGGCCATGCGCTACACGGAGGCGCGGCTGGAAGCCTTGGCGGAAGGGATGATGGCCGACCTCGGGCACGACACGGTCGACTTCATCGCGAACTACGACGAGACGACCGAGGAGCCGGTTGTCCTCCCCACGCCCTTCCCGAACCTCCTGGTCAATGGGTCGTCCGGGATCGCCGTCGGGATGGCGACCAACATCCCGCCGCACAACCTGCGTGAAGTCGTCGACGCGACCATTGCCATCACCGAGCCAGCGCTCGACGGGACGCGTCTGGCGCGTGACGACCGCCAGCGTCGTCTCATGCAGTTGGTGCCCGGTCCGGACTTCCCAACCGGCGGCATCATTGTCGGCAAGCGCGGGATCTATGAGGCTTATCGGGGTGGCCGCGGCGTGATCACGTTGCGCGCTCGCACGACTGTCGAAGATCTGCCGCGGGGCGATCGGCAAGCAATCGTGGTGACGGAAATCCCGTACCAGGTCAACAAGGCCAAGCTGGTCGAGCGCATTGCGGACCTGGTGCGCGAGAAGACGATCGAAGGTATCTCGGACCTCCGCGATGAATCGGACCGAGAGGGGCTGCGGATCGTGATCGAGCTCAAGCGCGATGCGTTGCCCGATGTCGTCCTCAACAACCTCTACAAGCACTCGGCGCTGCAGACGACCTTCGGCGTGATCATGCTGGCGGTGGTTGGCGGCCGGCCGCGGGTCTTACCGCTTGTCGACGTCATCGACCACTTCGTCGAATTTCGGCGGGAAGTCGTGCGCCGCCGCACCGAGTTCGAGCTGAAGAAGGCCGAAGCTCGGGCGCACATCCTCGAAGGCCTCAAGATCGCCCTCGACCATCTCGATGCCGTCATCGCGCTCATTCGTGCGGCGAAGAGCCCGGCGGAGGCCCGCGAGGGGCTCATGGGTCAGTTCGGGCTGACCCAGATCCAGGCGCAAGCCATCCTGGACATGCAGCTCCAACGCCTGACTGGGCTGGAGCGGCAAAAGATTCTCGACGAGCTTGCGGACGTGTTGCAGACGATCGAGCGGCTGCGGGAGACTCTCGCCAGCGATCGGCTCCTGATGGAGATCGTCATCAGGGAGCTGCGGGATGTGCGCGATACCTACGACGACGACCGCCGCACCGAGATCCTCGAGCAAGAGGGTGAAGACTTCCGCATGGAGGATCTCATCCCGGACGAGGAGATGGCGATTACGGTGAGCGGGACCGGTTACATCAAGCGGACCGCGATCTCCGCCTACCGGGCGCAGGGCCGTGGCGGCAAGGGCCGCCGTGGAATGACGCTCAGAGCCGAAGACTACGTCACGCAGTTGTTCGTGGCATCGTCACACGCCTACCTGCTGGTGTTCTCGGACCGCGGCCGTGTCTACGCGCTGCGCGTCTACGAGATTCCCGACGTCGGGCCGGATGGCAAGGGCAAGGCGATTGCAAACCTTGTACAGATGGTACCCGAGGAGAAAGTCGCTGCTATTGTCGCCGTGCGCGAGTGGCCTGCGGAGGAGGGCCGGCAGTTCATCGTCGCGGGAACGCACCAGGGCGTCATCAAGAAGACCGATCTTTACGCATATCGCAACGCGCGCGCCGGTGGCATCATCGCCATGGGCGTCGACCCAGAAGATCGCGTGATTGCGGCGCGGCGCACCGAGGGGAGTCACGAGATCGTGCTCGCCACGCGCCAAGGCGTGGCCATTCGGTTTGCCGAGGGCGACGTGCGGCCGACAGGCCGAACAGCATACGGCGTGCGTGGCATCTCGCTGCGCGAGGGAGACGAGGTGGTGGGACTGAACGCGGTGACGCCTGGCGGCGCCGTGCTCACCGTCACTGCCCACGGCTACGGCAAGCGTACGCTGCTCGAGGAATATCGGCTGCAATCGCGCGGGGGCTACGGCGTCATCAACATCCAAACCACCGAGCGCAATGGCCCGGTAGTCGGCATGGTCTACGTGACGGGCGAGAACGAGCTGATGCTCGCCACGCAAAAAGGCAAAGTGCTGCGGATGCCTACAGGGACGCTCAGGCTCATTGGCCGCGTGACACAGGGCGTGCGCCTCATCGACATCCACGATGACGATGGCGTTGTTGCGATCGCGCGACTCGATATCGTTCCGGAGAATGGGGAGAACGGAGAAAACGGGGAAGGTGGCGAGAACGGCGGTCCCGCCGAGACGGTCGACAGCGACTCATCGCCGGAGGAAGAGTAACGGTGACTGGGTGACCCGGTGACCCAAGCCCTACCGTCCGACGAACCGCATCATCGCTTCCGTGTACCGAGCGCCCGCGACGGCGCCGAGCGGGCAAATCGCTTCGATCTCCTCGACGTCTTGTGCGATGAGTGACACGTCGAGCGCGGCGACGTTCTCTTCTAGATAGCGGAGGCGCTTCGTCCCCGGGATCGGGACGATATCGGCGCCTTGCTCGATGACCCAGCGCAAGGCGAGCTGTGCGGGCGTCACCCCCCTGTCGCCTGCCAGCGCGCGAATCTTGTCGACCAGATCCAGGTTCTTCTGAAAGTTCTCTCCTTGATAGCGCGGCGCTTTGCGGCGATAGTCGTCCGGGGCGAAATCGTCGACGCTGCGAATCTCTCCCGCCAGGAAGCCTCGGCCGAGCGGGCTGTACGCCACCAACCCGATGCCGAGCTCGCGGCACAAGGGGAGGGCCTCGTCTTCCGGATCCCGGCTCCACAGCGAGTACTCGTTCTGGAGGGCGGAGATGGGATGCACGGCGTGCGCACGGCGGATACTTTCCAATCCAGGTTCGGACAAGCCAAGAAACCGAACCTTGCCCTCCTCGACGAGGCGCCCCATGGCGCCAACCGTCTCCTCGATTGGAACGTCCGGATCGACGCGGTGCTGATAGTAGAGGTCGATCTCGTCCACGCCCAGACGCTGCAGGCTGCCGTCACATGACTTGCGGACGTAATCGGGTCGGCCGCACACGCCCCTATATGTGGGGTCGTCCGTGCGCACGATACCGAACTTCGTCGCGATGATCGCCTGCTGTCGGCGATTGCGGAGAGCGCGCCCGACGAGCGCCTCGTTCGTGTACGGCCCGTACATGTCAGCCGTGTCGAGCAGCGTGACGCCGAGCTCGAGCGCGCGATGAATCGTCGCGATCGTCTCCTGCTCGTCGCTTGGACCATAGAACTCCGACATGCCCATGCAGCCGAGCCCGATAGCCGAAACGACCAGTCCCTGAGTCCCGAGAGATCGAGTTTCCATAGCCCTAAGTCTACATCCGCGAAATGCCGATTGTGCTAGACGGGCCCGAGCTGTGCGAAGCGAGCCATCACCTTCTTCTGCCCATAGTCTGCGAACCGGATGGTGAGCTTGAGTTTCTCGTCTGCACCTTCGACGCCCACGATCGTGCCCACGCCAAATCGAGGATGGCGAACACGTTGGCCCGGGCGAAGGTCCGTCGCAGACTGGTCCTCGTCTTCGTACGTGTAGCTGGGTGGTGTCTCGCGTACGGAGCGGCGCCCGTAGGGTGTGGCCCGGCGCTCGAAGGGCGCACGCCGCGAGTGCTCTGGCACGCCAAACGCCGGCAGCTCCTCGATGAGTGAGCTCGGGATCTCGTCGAGGAACCGCGACCGTTCCGTCGCTTGGTATTCGCCGAAGACGCGACGGCGGTACGAGCCGGTGAGCACGAGCTGCGCCTGGGCTCGCGTCATGCCCACGTAGCAGAGGCGGCGCTCTTCTTCGAGCTCCTCGCGGTTCTCGAACGCGCGCGTGTGCGGCACGAGGCCCTCTTCCATGCCCGCAATCGCAACGACCGGAAACTCGAGGCCCTTGGCCGCATGCAGCGTCATCAGCCAGACCCGCGCCTGAGCGCTGCCCTCGGTCTCGTCTGCCTCGGAGAGTAGCGACAACTTGTCCACGAAGCCGCCGAGCGAGGCGTCCGGCTCGCGCTGCTCATACTCGCGTGCGGCGGAGACCAGCTCCTTCAGGTTCTCGATGCGACTGCGAGCCTCCTCGCTGTGGTCCTCTTCGAGCATGCGGAGGTAGCCTGACTCCTCGATCACGTGCGAGACGGAGTCCGCCACGGTGGCATGCTGACGGACCTGCGCGCTGACGCGCTCGATGAGTGTGATGAACGCGCTGAGCGCGGCGGTACCTCTAGCGGGGAGCTGGCGGGAGGCCACGAGCTGCGCGCTCCGTGCGCAAAGGGACTGGGAGGAGGAGATTTCAAAGAGACCAGCAGTGACCAGGAGAGGCGTGGGCGTCTCCGGTCGAGGCGCGGTCGAGTCCAGAGCCTCCAGTACGGCTTTCCCAATCCCACGCGCCGGCGTGTTCACCACACGTCGAAAGCTCACGTCGTCATGCGGGTTGAGCACGATCTTCAGATACGCGAGGGTATCTTTGACCTCCTTGCGCTCGTAGAAGCGGACACCCCCAACGATCCGGTATGGAATGCCGTCGCGCATCAAGGCATCTTCGATGGCGCGCGATTGAGCATTGATGCGGTACAGGATCGCCATTGTTGCCGATGAGTCCGCGGTTGCGCCGCTCTGAACCATCCGGCGGAGGAAGTCTGCTTCCTGGAGCTCGTCCGCTCCACGGAAGTAGAGCACCTTCGAGCCGCCCGCGCGATCGGTCCAGAGCCGCTTCTCCTTGCGGTCCTTGTTCTGCCGAATGACCGACGACGCGGCATCGAGGATGATCTGCGTCGAGCGGTAGTTGCGCTCCAGACGCACGACCGTCGCGTCGGGATAATCCTGCTCGAAGTCGAGAATGTTCCGAATATCCGCGCCCCGCCACTTGTAGATGGATTGGTCCGGATCCCCCACGACGGCGATGTTGGCGTGTGCCGACGTGAGCTGGCGAATGAGCAGGTATTGCGGACGGTTCGTGTCCTGGTAC
The DNA here is from genome assembly GCA_009377605.1 of Luteitalea sp. NCBI lineage: Bacteria > Pseudomonadati > Acidobacteriota > Vicinamibacteria > Vicinamibacterales > Vicinamibacteraceae > Luteitalea > Luteitalea sp. The sequence continues at coordinate 10,108 of WHTT01000030.1, read as the reverse complement.
TCGTCCACCATCACGTAGCGGAATTGATGCGAGTACCGCAGGCGGACCGGCTCGGCGTCGTCGAGGAGCTCCACGGTCTTGAGGAGGAGATCATCGAAGTCGAGCGCGTTGGCTGCCGTGAGAGCGCGCCGGTAGGCGCGGAAGATCTCGGCGATCTTCTGCTCACGAAAGTTCCAGCTCCCCTCGAGGCCCTCCGGTCCTTGCATCCGATTCTTGATGTCGCTGATCTGCGAGAGGGCCGCTCGCGGCTGGATCAGCTTGTCGTCGATGTGTAGCTCCCGGAGGATGCGCTTCACGAGTGTGAGCTGGTCGGAGGCGTCATAGATGACGAAGTCGCGCGAGAGGCCAATTGCAGGCGCCTCGCGTCGCAGCAAGCGTGCACACAGCGCATGGAACGTGGAGATCCAGAGGCCGCGCAGGTCGGTGCTAAGCAGCCGCGCCACGCGCTGCCGCATTTCCTCGGCGGCCTTGTTGGTGAACGTCACTGCCAGCACCTCGTGCGGCGAGGCCAGGCCGCTGCCAACGAGATGCGCGATCCTGTGCGCAATCACACGTGTCTTACCGGAGCCCGCGCCCGCCAGGATGAGCAGCGCACCTTCTGCATGCAGAACCGCTTCGCGCTGCTCTGGGTTGAGATCGTCCAGAGAGGAGACGGAGCCAGCAGCTGGCGACTCAGGGCTAGAGATTGGTGGGTGCGGGTTCGACACAGCTACCTCGGAAGGACACGCGCTCGCTGCCGCAGTAACGAGCAGATGCAGTATAGCAGGCCGATCAAGACGCGTTCAGCGCACAACGTCGGAACGAATACACGCGAGGCAGGAATTGCCATTCTGCGATGAATCGCGGATCGCAATTCCTGCAACTAGCTGGAATCTCGATGCGCGCGAGCACGGCGCGTTCGGCGAACGCGCCCTACCTTCACCGACGCGAACACGACAGTGGGCGATGGTAGGGCCGCCTCGCCGAGGCGGCCGCAACTCCTGGCGACCAGCTCGCTGACAGACGCGTGGAGAGCAAGGCACTCACTCTACAGTCACGCTCTTCGCGAGGTTGCGAGGTTGGTCGACGTCGCATCCGCGGCGGACGGCGACGTAGTACGCGAGGAGCTGCAGCGGGACTGTCATGATGACAGGCGAGAGGAGCGGATCGGTCACCGGCAGTTGGAGGTTCACATCGAGCACCGGCGAAAGCAAGGCTTGGATCCGCGTGTCCCCTTCGGTAGTGAGCGCGATCACGCAGCCGCCGCGCGCTTTGACCTCTTGGACGTTGCCGACCATCTTGTCGAACAGGTGATCGCCAGGCGCGAGGGCCACCACCGGCAGATCTTCGTCGATGAGCGCGATCGGGCCGTGCTTCATCTCGCCGGCGGGATAACCCTCGGCGTGGATATACGACACTTCTTTCAGTTTGAGCGCCCCTTCGAGGGCAATGGGGTAGTGGATGCCGCGACCGAGAAACAGGAAGTCCCGCCGGTGGTGAAAGCGTCGCGCCACCTCCTCGATCGTGGGAGCGAGCTGCAGCACCTTCTCGACCGTGAGCGGCAGCTGGGTGAGCGCTGCGGCGTGCGAGCGGATCTCGTCCGCGTCCAACGTACCACGGCCCTGCGCGAGATACAGCGCCAGCAGATGCAGCGCGACGAGCTGGGCGGTGAACGCCTTTGTCGAGGCAACCCCGATTTCAGGACCGGCGTGTGTGTAGATCGTGCCGTCCGCCTCGCGTGGTGCCATGCTTCCAACGACATTGCAAATGGCGAGCGTGCGGGGTCCGAAGCGCTGTGCCTCACGCAGCGCTGCCAGCGTATCGGCGGTCTCACCCGACTGTGTGATGACGACCACGAGATCGCGGTCCGAAATGATCGCTTGCCGATAGCGAGACTCCGAGCCGTAGTCCACTTCCACGGGAACGCGCGCGAGCCGTTCGATGAGGAACTTGCCAACGAGGCCCGCGTGCCAGGACGTGCCACAGGCCAGGACGAGCACACGCTCTATGCGCCGCACGGCGGCCTCGTCCAGGCACGCCTCGTCGAGAAACACCCGCCCCTGCTCGACTGACGTTCGGCCGAGCACCGTCTCTCGGATGGCCCAGGGCTGCTCGAAGATCTCCTTGAGCATGAAGTGCTTGTACCCGGCCTTCTCGGCCATGATCGGATCCCAGAGGATCCGCTGCGTGGCCTTCGAGACGGCGCCACCCGCATAGTCGGTGAATTGCACACCGCTCCGCGTGACAACCGCCATCTCCTCATCGTCCAAGAAGACGACGTCGCGCGTGTGACTGAGGATGGCCGGAACGTCGGAGGCGACGAAGAACTCGCCTTCTCCCAGACCGACGACAATCGGTGGACCGTTGCGCACCGCGACGATCTTGCTCGGGTCGTCGGCCGAGACCAGCACCAGCGCGAACAGGCCGCGGAGGGAGAGCAATGCACGGCGGACCGCCTGCTCCAGGCCGTCACCGCGCATTTCGCGCTCCACCAGATGCGCAACCACCTCGGTGTCGGTCTCCGTGACGAAACGATGTCCCTCGCTCTGGAGCTGCCGCTTCAGCTCGATGTAGTTCTCGATGATGCCGTTGTGAACCACCACCAGACGGCCGCTGCAATCGCGATGGGGATGCGCATTCTCTTCGGTGGGGCGCCCGTGCGTCGCCCACCGCGTGTGGCCCACGCCATAGTCGCCTTCGAGCGGTGCCATGGAGAGCGCCTCTTCGAGGCAGGCGAGCTTGCCAGCCGAGCGGCGAACGTCGACCGTGCCGTTGTGGACGACAGCCACACCCGCAGAGTCGTAGCCTCGATACTCCAGCTTGCGGAGCCCGTCGAGAATGACCGGAACCACCGCCTGCTCACCGATGTAACCGATGATGCCGCACATAGAGATTCATCCCGCAACTCATTGGCCTGATAGGCGCTGCAAACGCCAGGGCGCCGGCGCGACTTTCATTCCGCACCGTGCGCCTTTTTACGCCGTTCCCGGGCCCAGCCTTCCTTGTTGACCTGCCGGCTGCGTGCCACGGCCAGCGCGTCCGCCGGGACCTCGTCCGTGACCGAGGATCCCGCAGCTATATACGCCCCTCGGCCCACGCGCACTGGTGCGATCAGCTGTGAATCGCTGCCGATGAACGCCTCGTCCTCGATGACTGTCTGGTGCTTCGTCGTGCCGTCGTAGTTGCAGGTGATCGTGCCCGCCCCGACGTTGACACGCTCACCGACGATCGCGTCGCCGAGGTATGTCAGGTGGTTCGCCTTCGAGCCGCGACCGAACGTTGTCTTCTTGAGCTCGACGAAGTTGCCGATCTTCGCCTCCGGGCCAACGCGCGTGCCCGGCCGGAAGTGCGCAAACGGCCCAACCGTGGCGTGTGATCCAATCTGCGACTCCTCGATGACGCAGTGGTTCAAGACCACTGCATGATCCGCCACTTCCGAGTCCACGAGACGCGTGCCGGAGTGGATCTCGCAGGCGGTGCCGATGCGGGTACGGCCTTCGAGGTAAACGTTGGGATGGAGCACTGTGTCCGGCCCCACTTCCACGTCGGGACCGACGTAGGTGGTGGCAGGGTCCTCCAGGGTGACACCTGCTGCCATGAGCTCTTCGTTCTTGGCTTGTCGCATCAGAACACCTGCCTCGGCGAGCTGGGTCTGCGAGTTCACACCCATCAGCTCGCCCGGCTGAACAGCCTCGACCGTGTGAATGGCGAGGCCACGCTTTTTGAACAACGCCACCAGGTCGGGCAGCGTGCGATCACGCTCTCCCTCTCGCCAGTCGAGCGTCCCCAGAATCTCCCGAAGCGGAGCCGCGGCAAAGGCGCACACGCCCCCCGCGATCTCGCGAGCGCGCCGCTGCTCGGGCGACAAGTCCCGTTCCTCGACGATGTGCGTGAGGCGGCCCTGCTGGCGAAAAACGCGTGTGTAGCCGTACGGCTGGGGCACCACTGCCGTCGCGAGCGTCATTGCCGCGCCAGACCGTGTGTGCTCGGCAACCACCCGCCGCAGCGTAGCAGGACGAAGGAGCGGCAGGTCGGCGGGGACGATGAGATAGGTGCCGTGCACCATCCCAAGCGCTTTTACCGCACAGGCGACTGCGTGGATGGGACCAAGGAGTGGTTGCTGGACGGCAAGACGGACCGCGGGCCACGCACGGAGCGCCTCACGGATCAATTCTGGTTTATGACCTATAACTACTGTTGTTGTTGAGGCTCCATCGGCGTGTGCGGCTCTTAAGACCCAATCTAATAGGGCAATGCCCCCAAGTTTGTGAAGCGGCTTCGGCCGCTGAGAGTGCATTCGCAAACCGGGCCCTGCCGCCAGGATGATGGTTTGCAGCTCAGTCATGGTTGCTAGGCATGCACCGCTTCGCCCGTTCTATGGCAGCGTACACTTCTTTCTGGCTAATGCCATAACGAGTGGCCACGCCGGCAATTGCCCGTCGGCGAGGGCGGCGATCTGAAGGACCCACGTTATCTATCATTTGACCGAATAGCGAAGCAATCTCTTGATCGGTAACGGGGCTGCACCCCTCAGCAGGTGCAGCGATTCCACTTGATAGGTCAAACACCAGAGTAAGCTCGCCAAGGGGGTGCTGGAGGGACTCCGCTGCGAGCACGGTTGAAACTGGCCCTCGAATCAATTCCTCGTGAATCTTGGTCAGCTCGCGACACACCGCAACCTGACAGTCTCCCACGAGGGCCGCAATATCCTGTAGCGTCCGGCGGATGCGATGAGGCGCCTCGAAGCAAACCACGGTTCGCTGTTCCTGGGCCAGGGTCTGGAGCCAGGCCCGGCGCTCCTTGCCGCGCGCTGGCGGGAATCCGAGGAACGTGAACTGGTGCGACGGCATCCCCGACACGACCAAGGCGGCGACGACTGCACTTGGTCCCGGGATCGGCTCGACACGGATGCCGGCGTCGAGCGCCTGGCGAACCAGCTCGAGGCCAGGATCGGATAGAAGCGGCGTCCCGGCGTCGCTCACGAGCGCCACGTCGCGCGCCGCCGACAGCTCGCCCAGCACTCGAGCCGAAGCCGCCCGCTCATTGTGACCGTGCAAGCTGATCATGCGGGTGCCTATACTGGCATGGGCGAGCAGGCGCCGGGTCCGACGCGTGTCTTCGGCAGCAATGAGCGCCACGTCGCGCAGTACCCGGAGTGCCCGCAGCGTGACATCCTCCAGATTGCCAATGGGCGTGGAAACGACATAGAGGCGGCCTCCCATGCTGGCGCGATCCTTCGCCTGCTGAGGCAGGACAATCAAGGCCTACTGACGGGTGTCGGGCGGAAAAGACGCATGCGAAATGCAAAAGACCACTTCAGAAGCCGCAGAAGACGTATTCTACATTGTCGGTCTTGCGGGCCCCAGCCCGACGGCTGGGCACCACCCGGGGAGGACGGGACCGCCCGTTTTCGGCCCGCTATTTTGGTAACGACCCACGTCGTCTCCCGAAAGCGAGGACTGTCCCCGTTTTCTCCCGACGACGCCCGTAAGTCCCAGAATCCAGAAAGCCGAAGACTATAAAGTGACTCGTCAATCGAAAGGCTCCCTAGGAAGAGCCGGCGTGGCCGAAGCGCTTCCGCATTTCGTCGAGGATTATCTGAGCTGGCGCTACGAGCAGGAGCCCACCGGCGCGACGTTCGATGGTGTTCATGCCTACGATGACCTCCTCGAGGATTTCTCGCGCGCAGCCATCGACCGTCAGACCCGCGAGCTCGGTGGATTCGCACGCCGCCTCGCGGCAATCAAGACCGCCGTGTTGAACGATGAGGAGCGGGTTGAGGCCGAGGCGCTGTCGAGCAACCTACAGTCGCGTGTGTACGAGCTGGAAACCGTTCGTACATGGGAGCGCAATCCGCAGCTCTACGCGGAGACGTTGGCCGTGAGCCTTGCCGCGCAGGCCATCTTCCCTTACGCGCCCGTTTCTGAGCGCGCGCGCCGGGTCGTCTCCAAGCTCTGGCAAGTGCCGCGACTCTTCGATGCGCTGCGGAACAACGTGAAAGAGCCGCCCGGCATCTTCATCCGGACAGCGGTCGAGACGCTGCGTGGCTTGTTGCAGTTCATTGAGCGTGACCTGCCCCGGGCGTTCGCCACGGTCGATGAGCTCTCGCTGCTTGGCGACCTCGCGGACGCCTCCTCTGAAGCCACGCATGCTCTCGAAGCGACAATCGAGTATCTCGAGAAGGAGCTCGCGCCGCGGGCCCGTGCGTCGTTCCGGCTGGGAAGCGAGCGGTTTCTCCAAAAGCTGCGTCTCGATGAGGGTGTCACGGCAGACGCCAATCGGCTGTTGGCCATTGGCCTCCGAGAGATCGACTCGGTCAAGGAGGCGTTTCGCCGCGCTGCGGCACGCGTCGGCCGTGACGAGGCGGCCGTGGTATGGGAAGCGGTGAAGCGCGCCCACCCGCCAGCCGGTCAAATGGTTGCGCGAGCGAGCGAGCAGGTCACGGCGCTGGCTGACTTTCTCCGTGCGCGCCAGCTCGTATCGGTGCCAGAGGACGCGGCGCTCGAGGTTGGGCCCACGCCGCCATTCTATCGATGGACCTTTGCGAGTCTCTGGGCGCCCGGACCGTTCGAGCCGCGCCCCATCCGCTCGAGCTACTACGTCACGGACGTCGATCCCGCCTGGTCGCCAGAACGGCAGGAAGAGCATCTGCGCGACTTCAGCGACGCGACGCTCTGGGCAATCTCCATGCACGAGGCCTACCCTGGGCACTTCTTGCACTTTCAGCACTTGCGCCGCGTGTCCCCGAAGCAGCGGCGCTCAGCGCTCTTGGCGCCGATGTCGTTTGTCGAAGGATGGGCCCACTACGGTGAGCACTTGATGATCGAGGCGGGCTTTGGCGAACAAGATCCCGCCATCGAGCTCGGCCAGCTCGTGGAAGCGCTCGTGCGTCTGGCGCGCCTCGTGGTTGGTGTGCGGCTTCACACCGACGATTGGTCGGTTGAGCAAGGGGTGCGCTTCTTCCGAGACGAGGCGTTGCTCGAGGAGGGATCGGCCAGGCGTGAGGCGGAACGCGGCACCTTCGACCCGGGCTACGTGACCTACGCCCTCGGCAAGCTCATGCTCCTCAAGCTTCGCGACGATTGCGAGCGTCAGGAGCGCAACAGCTTCTCGCTGCGGAAGTTTCACGACCGGCTGCTGGGCCAGGGGACGCTGCCGTTTCCAGCACATCGCCGCCTCCTCCTCGGTGCCGCCGACGATGGTGTGGCGCTGGAGTAACGGGTCCGTGCCCTGCTCCCGAGGATGCCGGCGCCCTGCCGTGGGGATGCTCGTTGCGCTGGAGGAGGGAGACCGGCTACAATTGATGGGCTGTACGGGTAGGTAACTATGCCGCTCTACGAGTATCAATGCGAACAGTGCAGTCACCGCTTCGAGGTCATCCAGAAATTCTCCGACGCGCCCCTTGCCGATTGTCCCCAATGTGCGGGAGCGATTCGCAAGCTTCCTTCGTCACCCGCCATCCAGTTCAAGGGAACGGGTTGGTACATCACCGACTATGCGCGGAAGGGTGGCAACGGCAGCACCGCGACAGATGGCGGCTCCAAGGGCGAAGCGACGGCAAAGGACGAAGGCAGCGCCAAGAGCGAAAGCAGTGCTAAGAGCACCGGCGAAAAGAAGAGCGACACTGGTGCCAAGAGCAGCGGCGCTTCAACCCCCTCCTCATCTTCCTCGTAGCTCACCGTAGCTTTGTCTGGCTCTGGAGATACGCTCGGAACGACTCGGCCAGCTCCGGCCGTTTCAGCGCGAAGTAGACCACCGCTTTCAGGAAGCCGAGCTTGTTTCCGGTGTCGTGACGCGTGCCCTTCACGTGGCAGGCGTAGATGGGCCGACTCTTGAGCAGTGCGCGGAGGCCGTTGGTGAGCTGGATCTCGCCCGTTCGATCCTCGCGCGTCGCGGCGAGCGCGTCGAAGATGTCCGGCGTGAGCACGTATCGGCCGATGATGCCCAGGTCCGAGGGCGCGTCGCTCGGCCGTGGCTTCTCGACGAGGTCGCGGATCTTGAACACCCCATCGCCAACGGGCTCGGCATCGATGACGCCATAGCGGCCGATCTCTTCGCGCGGGACCTGCTCCACGGCCAATACCGGCCCGCCGACTTGCGCGAAGACATCCGTGAGCTGCCGTATCGCCACCGGTTGCGCATCGATGACATCGTCGGCAAGGACCACGGCAAACGGCTCATCGCCGACGAGGTCGCGCGTGACCAGCACGGCGTGCCCCAGGCCGAGCGGTTCGCCTTGCCGTACATAGGCGACGTTGATGAGGTCGGAGATGGCGCGAATCTCCCGAAGGAGATCCTGCTTGCCCCGCGCTTCGAGGAATGTTTCGAGCTCGACGTTGACGTCGAAGTGATCCTCGATGGCGTTCTTTCCGCGTCCAGTGACGAGCACGATGTGATCGATGCCGGCCGCCACAGCCTCCTCGACGCCGTATTGGATGATTGGCTTGTCGACGAGCGGCAGCATTTCCTTCGGCTGAGCCTTGGTGGCAGGCAAGAAGCGTGTACCCAGGCCGGCAACGGGGAAGACGGCTTTACGAACGGTCGGTGTCATGGCAACAGCATAGTAGAGGAATACAATCCAGTCATGCTCGACACGGCGTCACTGCGAGACCAGTTCGAGGATGTCCGCCAACGGCTGGGGACGCGCGGGCCAGGGACGGAGAAGGCGCTTGACCGGCTGGCGGCGCTCGATGTGGCACGGCGCGACATCCTGCCACGCGTGGAAGCGTTGCGGGCGGAGCGGAAGCGTGCGGGAGAAGCGATTGGTCGCGCGAAGCGTACGGGCGAGGACGTTGCGGCGCTGCTCGAGGGGAGCACCGAGCGCTCCGAGGCGATCAAGCGATTCGACGCCGAGCTCGCCGGCGTCGAGACGGAGCGCGACGCGCTGCTGCTGACGATTCCAAACCTGCCACACGTGACGGTGCCGGTCGGTCGGAGCGCAGCAGAGAATCAGGAAGTGCGACGCTCGGGTGAGGTCCCGACGTTCGACTTCACGCCGAAGCCGCACTGGGACCTGGGTGCTGCGCTTGGCATCATCGATTTCGAGCGCGCGGCCCGGATGTCAGGTTCGCGCTTCTCGGTGTTGATGGGCAGCGGTGCGCGCATGGCGCGCGCGCTCATTGATTTCATGCTCGACCTGCACACACGGGAGCATGGCTACCTCGAGGTCCAGCCGCCGTTCCTGATTGGCAGCGCGGCGTTGCGCGGCACCGGCAACCTGCCGAAGTTCGAAGAGGATCTGTTCAAGGTCGCGGGAGACTGGGATCTCTATCTCATTCCGACTGCGGAGGTCCCGCTCACGAACCTGCATCGCACCGAAACGCTCGAGGAGTCCCTGCTGCCGCTGCGTTACACCGCGTACACGCCGTGCTTCCGCAGCGAGGCTGGATCCTATGGGACGGACGTGCGCGGGCTCATGCGGCAGCACCAGTTCGACAAAGTGGAGCTCGTCAAGATTACGACGCCGGAGCAATCGTACGACGAGCTGGAGTCGCTGACCACGCACGCGGAGGAAGTGTTGAAGCGGCTCGAGCTGCCGTACAGGACAGTGGTGCTCTGCACGGGCGACATGGGCTTTGCGGCGGCGAAGACCTACGACATCGAGGTCTGGCTGCCAAGTCAGCAGACCTACCGCGAGATTTCCTCCTGCAGCAATACGGAGGCGTTTCAGGCGCGGCGCGCCGGCATTCGGTATCGGCCGACAGGCGGCGGCAAGTCGGCGTTCGTCCACACGCTGAACGGCTCCGGTCTCGCCGTGGGACGTACGCTCATCGCGGTGCTCGAGCATGGCCAGCAGCGCGACGGCAGTGTCGTCGTGCCCCCGGCGCTCCGCCCATACATGCGCGGCGTGGAAGTCCTGGAGCCAGTGAGATAATGAGCCGTTGGAGGGATGGCCGAGCGGTCGAAGGCGGCGGTCTTGAAAACCGCAGTAGGGGAAACTCTACCGGGGGTTCGAATCCCTCTCCCTCCGCCACTCTCGCTCCGCTCACGTGGCGGCGTGAGACGGTTTCCCGTCCTCCGCGGCTCACGCCGCTCCGGACCGAATCCCGCGGTCTGTGCCAGTGCTGGACGCCGCGTGGCGGCGTGAGACGGTTTCCCGTCCTCCGCGGCTCACGCCGCTCCGGACCGA